>JBCCQO010000182.1:0-6996 GCA_039024595.1 Pseudomonadota bacterium
AGACGATATGGCTCGCGCCGACGCTATCGCGCCTGAATGGGAGCATGAGGTAGCGGCGGTTTACGTGCTCCCGGAGGCGGCATGGTCTCGTCGCGTAAGCGGCGTATTCGGAAATGCGCTAGCCAAAGCGAACCCGCGACGCGGGCACGCCGTGCTCACGGAGAAGGCAAACGGCCACTACCTTGTGAGTGTCCGTGCACCGCTTGATGATAAACGCGATGCGGACACAATCTGTCGACAGTTTGAGACGGGAGGAGGGCGTTCCGCCGCTGCAGGGGTGAACGATCTACCCCCATCAGAGCTTGACCGATTCATCGGAACGCTCACGGAGACCTATGGCCAGCCAACAGCTTGATTGGGATGATCTGAAGATTCTGCTGGCGCTTTCCCGCAGGCGGTCGGCCCGTGCGGCGGCCCAAGATTTGGAAATCAGCAACTCGACCGTCACCCGTCGCTTGGATGAGATGGAACGAGCGTTGGGCGCACGTTTGTTCGATCGGACGCCGGAAGGCTATCGAATGACCCAGACCGCTGAAGACCTGCTCGCTACGGCTGAGCACGTAGAAGAGCTGATTCTCGCTGCGGAGTTGCAGACTAGAGGTACGGACCAAGAACTGCAGGGCTCGATCCGCTTAACCTTACCTCCCGCCAATGGTTTCAACGTCATTATGGAGCGACTCGCGGAGTTCGCGAATCGCTACCCTGGTATCGAACTCGAAGTGATTACGAGCAACGAGGCGTTGGATCTTGGTCGTCGCGAGGCAGATATCGCTATTCGCTTGTTCCGGGCAGGAAACCGTCCTCCCGATAGCCTAATTGGTCGTAAGATTTCTCGCATGACCGTTTCCGCTTACGTCCACAGAGATTTACTCAATCCAGAGAATCCAGAGGATGTCAGTCATCTCAATTGGATCGGATTGGGTGTAGGGCTGCAAGATCAACCATGGCGTACGCTGTGTAAGAATGGCGATCTACCCGTCAAACATGCGATCACCGACTTAAACCTGCAGGTTGAATCCGTGTTAAACAAGATGGGAATGATGTTTGCGCCCTGCGCTGTTTTTCGGGATTTACCGGAAGTTGTCCGCGTTCCCGGGGAAGATACCCACTATTTCTTCGATCTTTGGGTTGTTACTCATAAGGATCTGCGACTGTCTGCTCGCATGCGCATGTTAAGAGAGATTTTGGCCGAGGAGCTGATGACGCTAAGGCCCTATTTTGACAGCGAGCACTCGGGCCAAGGGGAAGGCGTAGACGAGCGTGTTGCATAAATGCAGCGCCTAAGAGCATTTGCGGCTATCACGTTACGTAATTAGAACACTTACTATTCTCCATGAGGATAATCCTCTTAGCCGAAATGGAGATCTCTCATGAAAAAACTTATTGCAACCGTACTTGGCGTTGCCCTGTCTGCAGGCGCTGTGTCTGCATTTGCGAGCAAGGAAGACCGACAGAATCTAACCCAGTGTAAGGCGGACGTAGAGTCTTACTATGGCGACAAAACCCGTGTCCGCCTGCGCAGCATCAAGCGCAGCGCTGGCGAAACCCATCTGCGCCTGATGGTGAATCCAAAGGGCGGAGAAAATACGGTAGTTGTGTGCTCCGTAGCACGAGACGGCGCTACGAGTTTGGCGGATCGCGACGGAGTTGCCTTAGCACCTATGACTGATGAGCAAAAGGTATCGCTCGTCAACTAGTTGCCCGAGGGTCCTGACCCTCACCCCTTTCCCATCATGGGATAACCCGATTCCGGGGCTTTCGAGCCCCGGTTTTTTTTGTCTTCAAGTGCCTCGAGAGTCGTTCAATCTTCGACGTCATCTACATCAAGCTGTCCACTGAGTCGTCTACGGATGTGAGACCAAGACATTCCCGTTGCGAGTAGTAACGAGACTAGCACCAGTGCGAGCCAGGTTACGGCGCCAGTGGCTTGCGCGTTCAGAACGCCGATGTCCACCAGCAGCCAAATAAGGCACGCAAACAAAGTTGCCCCCAAGGCGATACCGATAATGCCAAGGGAGTTGAAAGTCGCGCGAAGATAAACGATCCACGCTATCAGAAGCACTACCCCCAAAAGCGCGGGCGCAGGGCCGAAGCTAAAGTCCTCCGAGAGCAGCCAACCGACGAACGAATACGCGGTCGGGTTATAGGTACCAAAAACCAGTGCGGCCGCAAATACCCACCGATATAGAAAACTGTCAAATCCAAAGGATTTAGCCACCGAGATCTTCCTCTTCTTTTTGCCGCGTCCTACGCTAGTGCAAAGCCGTTGTTCTGGCAATGGCAAGCGTACTGTTACCGCTTTTTAAGGGGAGTGGGAACGAGTACAGTCTCGATTATCTGATGTTCTTTTCTGGCTATCCCGTTTGACCTTTCTACAGCTTTTTTTTGCCGGCGGGTTAGTCGTGATCACCGCATTTTCAGCGGCGCGGAGTTCCGTCGCGGCTGCCGATGACGCAATAGGACGAAACGTCGCAGACCCCCCTTTGGAAGAGGTTCGCGTGTTCGCCTCTCGTTACCGGCAGACTGAAGATCCAATTGCTTTGATGTCGATGGCAAAGGAGGACGACGGCATAAACCTAAACCGGACGCCCGGCGACTGGCTAGAACAGATAGCAGGTGTGGCGTTTACTGGGCAGGGTGGCTTACTGCAGTCTTACAGTGTGCGCGGTTTTGGGCGAGCAAGATTGCGCACGGAGGTCGCGGGCGTCCCGATTTTGACAGATCGACGAGCCGGTAATTCGGTAGGTTTTCTGCCCCCAGATTTTGTAGCGCAGGCCAGCGTAACTAAGAGTGCGTCCTCTGCTCTTTACGGTGCCGGAGCTATGGGTGGTGCGGTCGGTTTTCAGTTGAAAGAAGTAAGCAATACGCGCTTTAGCGTCGATGCCCGAAGCAATGGCCTTGGCACGGGACTCTCGCTTTTCACACCCCTTGTTTCCTCCCCACTCCGATCCTCCGCTTCTCCCTCCAATCCCCGTTCTTCGTCAACACAAGCTTCATCAACACAAGCTCGAAGCCTTAGTCTGGGATTGAGTGCACGACGCGCGCCAAACAGCGAGGATGCGCAAGGTGCTTCGCTGAATACGGAGTTCGAGCAGTGGGCCTCCTATCTAAGCGGAAAACAGGAGATTGCCTCCGGCACCTTAAATGCGTCTTGGCTAGTGAGTCGCGGCTCGGATATTGGCAAGAGCAATGCACAATTCCCCGATCAGCGGGTGAGCAGCTATCCGCAGGATGATCACAGCGTGGCCAAGCTTGAGTTCTTCTCCGATAAGATCTTTGCCCGCGTCTATCATCACTATCAAGATTGGACTACGCGCGTGCAGCGAGTCGGCGAGCGGGAAAACCTTACCGCGTATCGCGCGACAACGAGCGGTTTTATTGCGCAAACGCCGGTAACGTTGTTTACCTTAGATGGCACGGCAGGTGTGGAATGGTTGGCTAGACGTAACGTTGAAATCGACGACCGCGAACAAGATCTCAATGACGACAGTCTTCTTGTGCAGCGGCTCGTCGATGGTGAGGAAGACTTCTTCGGTGTCTTTATGGATCAGCGTTGGGAGACTCAAGGAAAGTCTCTCGTAGCTCTCGCGCGCTATGATCTGGTGGATCAGCGCGAAAGTAGATCCGATCGTAGTGAAGATGATGATCAATGGTCTGGCAGCGTTCGTTTTGCATCGGACTTGCCGCCGTTGTTTGCTGTTTCGGCGGAACTGGCTCGCAGCTATCGTTTCCCGAGTTTGAGCGAGCGCTACTTTACCGGTGCCACACCCCGAGGTGAGGTTGTCGGCAATGCGAGCTTGAAGCCCGAGGTACGCAGGAGCGCAGAGCTCTCTTTAAACCTGCTGCCACTCTCTCGAGGATCTTGGGAGTTTAGTGGGGCCGTTCGCGTGTATCGTAGCGATCTCGACAATTACATAGAGAGGATCGCACTCAGTGATTCGGCACTTACCTTTGAGAACCTCTCGAACGCTTCCCTTGAAGGCTTTGAGGTCGAGTTCTTGCTGAGCCAACCGAACGCTAGTCACAGCCTTAGCTATCAGTGGCAGCAAGGCGAGGATAACACCGGCAATCTAATAGCCGACCTAAACCCTCCGAGTTTTCGCTATGCGCTCGAACTCACCGGGCAAGGGTTCCACTTGATGAGTGACCTTCAGTACCGCCCCGCGAGAAACCGCGCCGGACCAGGCGAACAGAACCTCGCTTCTGCTTGGGTGTGGAGTGGCTCGATTCGGAGGGAGTTATCACTGGGTTGGCGCGGTGAGTTCTACATAACAAACCTGACGGATGAGCTATACCGCGCCAGCGCTGATGAACTCGCGCCCTTTCAGCCGGGTCGCGCTTTTGGTCTTCGTTTGAGTTGGGGAAACGCGGCGGGTTTGGAAGGGTAGCTGGATCAATGATTTCGTTGGGCTGCGTACTAATCTAATGCGCGCCCACGACAGGAATGATCGTTAGCCGTTTCTACGCCGGGTGCTAAATCATCAATGCAGATCTTCGATAACATCAAGCTAAGAGGGCTTGCGATGACGCTAGCGTATCGAGTAAACGACGGGCTACAGCTAGGACTGGCTCTTGTGCTGTTAGCGAGCATCAGCGCGCTCAGCTGGAGCGAGCCCCGTGAGCCTGGGAAGACCCATACCCGAGCGCAGCTCCTGGGCGTGGTGACGTCGCTGTTTGACGGCATGCGCGAAAAAGACGCGGCGTTGATTCGAAAACAGTTCCTTCCAAATGCCCGTCTGGGAGCTCTTAGCGTTGATGACTTTGTTGAGCGCGTGGCTGCCAGCACAGCCTATCTGGATGAACGCACCTTCGATGAAACCGTGTTGATTGACGGGGATCTCGCTATGGCATGGACGCCATACAATCTCTTTATCGACGGTGAGTTTCATCACTGTGGAGTCGATTTGTTCGTCATGAAACAGGTCAATGATCAGTGGCTGATCGCTCAGCTCGAGGACACTCGAAGAACAGAAGACTGCGAACCGAACAAGTCGAGTCCGAAAAACTGAAACCTCAAGAAGAGGGGAAACACATGCCAACCGTGCGAGCCAAACAGATCTTTCTACTACCAGTGGACGAGCTGTGGAAGATACTGGGTGACTTTGGTGACACCGGGAAGTGGTCCGGCCGACCGAAGGATGCCTGTTTGCAAGAGGGCGAGGGCATCGGCTGTCTGAGAACGCTGACTCTCGCCAACGGCGATGAAATTGTGGATCGACTAGAGGCCGAGTCGGAGTACAGTTACAGCTATTCGGTAGTGAGTGGGAACCTTCCCTGGGAGCGCTACAGGGCCACCATGGCAGCTGAACCGCTTGCTGATGGCTCTTCCCTATTTACCTGGACCGGTGAGTTTGAGCCAAAGGGAATGACTGAAGAAAAGTGTATTGCGTTTACCGAAAGCGTATATGCCGCGGGCATAGCGATGATGAAGGAGCGCATACCCGTTCCCGACTAGCTGTCGCTGCGCTGGCCGCCGATGCTAAAAGTTACTTGAGCACGCTCAAGTCTGGGTAGAAAGTCATTTCCCAAAACCGAGGCTGGCGTTACAACACCGCATAGGTGGGGTTTAGGCGCTTTTAATTCGCTCAGGTAAATCCCAACCTCAGCTATAATTTTCGACGTCGACAAATACCCGGGATGACCCTTAGCACTCAGACTGGTCTGCAATCGAATGCCAGTGTCGGAAGTGGCGAACATTCTAAGCTCGTAATCCACTTGGTCGAGTGTGTCCTCCCGTGGCCCATCTCCGGGTTGGATTCCCATCGCATCTAGTCTGCGTAGAAAAAGCTTACGAGCGATCTTGGGTCCCCGCATCGCAAGGGAAAGAAGCCCGTTCAATCGTGCGCTCTTCCGAGCGGCTCTTCTCTGTCCCGTAGGGGAAGAGGCATAAAACTCCATCGTCATGGAGTCTCGATAGATAAAGTCATCCCCGTAGTCGAGTCCCTGCTCTCGTAGAAGATGAGCGGAGCGAAGTACCACTGGGACGTTCAGAAAAGGTGCCGGCTGCAATGGGCCGACGTAGTTTTGAACATCCTCATCGAAGCGTGCTTTGTAAAGCACGCGGTTTCGCTTGCCGGTCCTACGGCTGTCCGGTGATGGTGGGAGTAGGCAAGCCATGTCGTTAAATGCACCAACGTGATCCCCATGCAGAATATTTTTTATCGTCCCAATACTGCCCCCGCTTATACGGCGATCTCTCTTTTCGCTAAGCTGATGGAATGCAGCGACAATCTTTGCTTCCCTACATCCCTCATCGAATTTCGTTCGAACATGCTCTATTGTCATTTTAGTTAGCAGATCAAACGGGACCGACTCATAACCCGCCGTCGGAAGAAAAATCACGCCGCGAGCGCGAGCGGCTTTGTGGTATTTGGCAATCATGTCCTTGATGAAAAAAGTTTCTCCACCGATGTCCGCATAGTGAGTCTTGTATTTCAGACAGAACTCGAAAATCGGCTCACTCGATTCAGCGTAGGGCCCCGCGAGATGCAAGAGCACTTCCGTATCGCGAATCAGTGCCTCGAGTGTGGCTGGATCATTTAGATCAGCGATCACTAGGTCGGGCGTGCTCTCGGGGTTTTCGAGTTCCGAACTCAGCGCTTGTAAGCGTGCGGAATTTCTACCCGCAATCGCCCACGGCGTACCTGGCGCCAGCGTAGCGGCGAGATGCCTAAAGGTGTTTCGTCCGGTGACGCCGGTACCGCCGAGCAGAGTAAGCTGGTACTTCTTCATCGGACTAAGTCCTTAACGTTGTTTTGATTCAATCGGTAAACATGCTTTGGGCCGGCGAATGCTGCGAATACTCCGGCAGCGATCTGTCGGACGACAGATTCATCCTCCTTTGGGCTTAAGAATCCATGATTGCTCAGATCAACGTGTCCATGCGCGGCGATCCAGAGTTGGCGTCCGATCAGCTCGGGCGAACCTGACAACAGCTTTGCGTCAATCGCTCTTTGAACCGCATCGCGCGTAATCTTTAACCAAGGTTCCGCGTGG
>JBCCQO010000183.1:0-6954 GCA_039024595.1 Pseudomonadota bacterium
CATCGCCCCAGTGAATCTCATAGGGTATCTGTCGGTAGCGCAGCAGCGACACCATTTTTCGCGTGTAGGGAGAAGCAGGTGCGCCGAAAAGTTGAACGGAAGCTGAGCCCATCGATTTATTCTCCAAAATAGCTAGAAAATCTAAAAATCACTGGTCACTTAAGCACCAAGCGCGTGCGCAAAAGCAAAAAGACCGTTGCTTTCACTGTCTTGGCCGAACAGCCCTAGTCTTTGTCCGTTCGGCGTATTGCTGCTAATCACCAAAGTCCCTAACTTCAACATCCAACATTTGGATGCGGGCATCGATCTGGCTATGAGCAAACACGAAGCATTCGGCAATGATTCCACGAATATTGACGGTGTCAATACTGTCAGCGGTCCGCTTAGGCCACAAGAAAGACGGGCCGAGCAGACCCTGGAAGGACATGCGAGCGGGCGTAGCCAGCTACGGAACTGGGTGAAACGGAGGGAACGCAATGCGCACCTTCGAAATCCTCACTTTCGCCACACGCTCCGTTTTCACCTCGGCGAAGCCGCAACCAACATCGATGCCGAGCTTAGCGTCTTCGGTGAGGAGGTACCGACTACGTTGGATCGCGCGGTCACGGAAAACGACTTCCGATTTAACAACCCGCGTATTGACGCGTACAACTACATTGGGGATCGAGTTGACACCGTAGTCCATCACTCGGACTACACCACCGCGGGGGATATCATTTACGGAACTCGCATCGTGGAGCGGCTTAGCAGCTTAGGTGGCCTACGCGAGGGGATGGCGTTCTACTTTTTAGCAAACCATGTTGGCGAAGCGGGACACAGCTGTCCGATTATTTGTAACTATGAAACCGCTCGCGTGCTGCGCTTAGTGGAGGACTTCCCAGAACGAGAGCACTTCATTGCTAAGCTTGAAGAGCCGAGCTACACACAGAATTTCACGGCGTCGCAGTTTCTTACAGAAGTACAGGGTGGCTCTGATGTAGGGGCGAATGACACACGCGCCTGGCAGGATTCGAAAGGTCGCTGGTTTATCCGTGGGGAGAAGTGGTTTTGTTCAAACGCAAATGCAGAACTGATGGTCATTAGCGCTCGGAGAAGCATGGATCGATCGGGCACCAAAGGTCTTTCCATGTTTCTGATACCGTCACAGAAATCAGATGGAAGCCGCAACAACTTCACGCTCCGGCGTCTTAAGGAAAAGATGGGCACCCGCGCGCTTGCGTCAGCGGAGATCGACTTTCACGACGCGGAGGCGATCCCTCTCGGTGGTGACTTCAATTTCATGCTTGAAAAAGTCATTCACCACTCACGAGTCTCTCTTGCGATCGCGGTACTTGGCTTTACCAGCCGAGGCCTCCAGCTGGCGATGGACTTCGCGGAAACGCGCACCGCTTTCGGTCAGCGTATTCTTCATTATCCGCTGGTTCGGGAGAACCTAGCGCACATCCAAGCGGATCTGAGCGCCAGTCTCGCGGGTACTTATTCGCTCCTTGCGCTACAGGACCGGATCGATACAGGCGCAGTTACGGACCCGGAAGAGATAGCCTTCGCGCGTTTGATGGCAAACATCGGAAAGAGCGTCATCTCTAAACGGACGGTCGACAACATGCATCATTGTATCGATGCGATCGGAGGGAATGGCGCGATCGAAAATACCTCTTCCCTGCCGAGGCTATTTCGTGATGCGGTGATTTTCGAAAACTGGGAAGGCACCCACAATACGTTGTATATGCAGGTACTGCGGGATATCCAACGCTATCACCATGATCAGATCTATCTGCGTAAGCTCGCACAGCAACTTGAAGAGCTGGGTCATACTGAGGGCGAGCTGCAACAGGCTCACGCTTACTTCGCGGTGCTAAAGCAGCGCCTTGCGGCACTGCATGCTGCAGTACCGCCGCTGCAATCCCTCCTGGTGCAGGATGTGGTAGCGGCGATGGCGAACTTATATCACTACGTCAGTCTTGTACGTGAAGGAACAGACCAGCGGGCTAACGATGGGGACGATAGCAAACTCGCTTGTGCTGAACTTTTTCGTCGGAAATATATGGCGGATGCGATGCCTGAGATACCTTCTAAGGACGCTCACTACCTCCACCTGTGTGACCGGGCCCTGGGACTCGATACCCCCGAGTTAAGTGCCACTAAGCAAGTCCAATAAGGGACCTTTAGAGCGGTGATTCGGTATCGCGTGTCTATGTGGCGTATCAATGTCGCGTGGGAAGGACGATCTGGCGCCTGTTCAGAACAAAGCAGCGCTGCTGCGTAAAGCGGCCGTGTGATTAGCCGAGCCTCAGCCTGTCGCGGAAAGTATGGGGCAACACCCCGGAGGTTCGCTCAAACATGCGGCTGAAGTAGCTTAGGTCTTGATAACCCACCCGCCGTGCAACCTCGGCGATCGCCAAGTCTGTTTCGCGTAGTAGGTCCTTTGCAGCCTCAACTCGGACGCGCTGAAGATACTGGCTGGCACTGCTGCCAGTGGCGGCCCTAAACCTGCGGGAAAAGTTTCTCGGGCTCATACCGAGTTCCCCTGCCAGCGCTTCAACAGCAAGGGGAGTCCGAAAGTCGCGTTCCAAGACGGTTTGCGCCCGCAAGATTTGCTGATCTCCGTGATATTTCTGCCCATCAAAGGCAATGTCCGCAAGTTCGTAGCTGCGATGGAAACCCAGGAGAAACTCACGACTAAGGCGCTGTGCGACCGAGTCTCCAAATAGTGTCTGGAGCATCGAGACAATCAGATCACATCCAGATGCGATTCCGTTGGCGCAGTAGACACCCCCGGCATCGGTCATGGCGCGTTCGGGCTGAAGATCGACGCTTGGGAACAAGCGGTGAAAGTCCTCGCCCTGAAGCGGGTACACGGTTGCCACTTTGTGGTCTAACAAGCCCGCAGCAGCAAGTAAAAAAGATGCGTTACTCAGCGCCGCGATAGGCACGCCCTGCGCTTGAACATCGGGTAGTGCCTGAATGAGATCCCTATTGCTGACCAACGCTTCATCAGGTCGACCCCAAAAGGCAGAAAGAAACAAAAGATCACAAGGCTCCTTTAGCGCCTCGAGAGAAGCATCTACGGTCAGCGTACCGCCGGAAAAATTTGATACCGCTGTGCCATCAGCGCTAATCGTCCGTACACTGTGGACTTCCCCCCGCTCCCCTAAACCACGCTCAAAAGCCTCTGGTGCATCGTGCTTTCTATCGCTGTGCTCTTCTCCGTCGCTGATTCGCTGTTTTTCCGCATCTCTTGCGGCCACCCAACAAAGGTCTTTGATGAGCCCGGCACTCATTGCGATCGTGCTATCGGGAAGATAAATCAGAACCCGTTTGGCCTTTCCGGCTTGCTTCCGATTAGCGATACCGGTTTTCCCCATACCGTTTAGCGAGGTTGGCGAAGCATTAGCCAAACGGTAGGACCATCGTCGTCTAGTACCACTTCTTCGATGACCTCAAACCCATGCTTTTGGTAGAAACCAAGATTGGCTCGATTACTGTTTTCTAAGTACGCCGGAGTTTGTGCAGCGTCGCAGCGCTGTAGAGTGTGTTTAAGAATCTGGGAGCCGACCCCCAGTCCCTTTGCTTGATCAACGACGCCGATAGCAAACAGGTAAAAGAAAGGAACCGTTGGCTTTGCGCGCTTGCTTGCCCTCTCGAACCGACGAATCCGCCGAAGACCGGCTAATCCGCAAAGACTCAGTACGCGCAATGCAGCCGGTAGTGCACTCAGCCCCGGGCGAAGATCCTTCGCAGGCGTCATCCACAGGGTAGCGGCCGTGTACTCATCCGTGAGCATCGCAAAGCCCTGGCGACTGTACAGCGGTGTCAGGAGACGGAAGAGCGCCGCTACGAATGCAGGCTTGGGGCAAATCCAGTTCATCACCGGATCATTACGAAACGCTTCGCTGAGCACACGCCGCACAGCGCGTTCACTGGCTGGTGTCACTGTTCTCATAGAGGGCACTGTTTGCCAAGCGGCTCGGTAATGCAAGCGAAACCCATCGCCACAACAGACATCGCAAGGCGCAGCTCCGCAGAGTCGACCGCCCCTGATAGACGTATTTTGTGCGCTAGGAGTAAATTTTGAAAAAGTTGTTCAATCGATTGGCCAAAAAAAACCCGCAGCACGTGCGGGTTTCAAGGGTTTTTGGGGGTGTGTGAACCTGAACGAAATCTTTAGGTCTTACAAGATCCTCATTCATCGAGCATGGGTAGAGTTGCAGTGAGCCTAAGCTTTCTGGAGAGCCCACCCCGCCCGGTAGCGAACAAACGAAAACTCATTACGAATTCGTACGTCCTGAATATAAGACGAGTGAACTGGCAAAAAATTCCCTCAACGTTACTGCTGCGGCAAAAAAATGCGCCGCTCGCCGCGATCCGGTAGCCGCGTAAGTGAGAGGATGAGCAAAACCCTGCTAGTATCTTCTGGCGAACGCACCCCTTGAATCCGTTTCTGACAGCTGAAGATCGGTACCGCAGGTATGACTAGCTCAGGTAAAGGCACAAGCCACAGGGCAAGAGAGCAGTATCATCATGGTGACCTCAGACCGGAGATCATGCGCTTAGCGATAGAAGAAATAGCGGGCCAAGGCACCGATAAACTAAGTCTTCGTTCACTGGCTAGGAAAGCGGGGGTTTCTCAAGCCGCCCCCTATCATCATTTCGCGAGCAAGAACGACCTCTTCGTTGCCATAGCCACCAAGGGATTTGTTGATTTAAGAGACCGGCTTCATCGTGCGCAGAGTAAAGCGAGCACCCCCGGCGAAAAACTCCTGGAAATGGGTGCAGAATATATTCAGTTTGCTCTCGAAAATAAGACCGTCTACCAGCTCATGCTCGGCGGTCTGGTGCCTGATTTCTCGGAGCACCCGGCGCTACAGAACGCAGCCCATACGTGTTTTGACGAGTTAGCCGAATCGGTCAACGAACTTCTACCGGCGGAGCGCGCTGAGCTAGAACGCAAACAGTTATGTGGCGTTTTGCTGGGCGCCATTCACGGTATCGCCTCCCTCCAAACGCGGCGAAATGACGATAGTAGTAACCGTTCTAAAAGCGTTCTTGGCCTGAATGCGGCGATTGCGTCTGACATCAGAGGCTCGCTACGGCTTCTGCTTACTTCTTATCTGCCGTAAAGACGGAAGGGCGTCCTTTGAGTTCTGCTAGGAGAAAGTATGCCGCCGCGTCTTTAGGGTCAGGCCACGCTTGCTGGTTACTTGCTCCGCTTTTGGCTTTTTTCTCTCACACCGCCTCAGCAAGTTTGGGTAGCGATATCGATGCGCTTTTTGCGGCTGTGGATGAGCGAGGCCCAGGTTGTAATGTTGGCTTGATCCATGACGGTGAGTGGCTGCATAAAGCTGGGTACGGGCTAGCAAGCATTGAGCTCAATGTTCCTCTCGACGGCTCCCAGGTCCATCGTATGGCATCGGTTTCTAAGCAGTTCACGGCGATGGCTGCGTTGCTGCTGGCCGACGAGAACGAGATCAACTTAGATGATGATATTCGAAAGCATCTTCCTGAACTTAGGGACTACGGAACTAAAATCACGATCAATGACATGCTCGGCCACACCAGTGGAATGGGTGACTATGAGCTCGTCGTTGGCCCAAGCGATGACTCAGGGGAAGGACCGCGGCCGGCAGGAGCGCTAAACCTGCGTTCGGTGGCGGGCGGCCCATTCCGTTTGGGAAATGAGGACTACCTGACCATTCAAGAGTTTTACGACGTGGTGAAGCGGATGCCGCTCGCGCTCCCTCCTAAGCAAGAATTCCGCTACAGCAATCTCGCCTATTTTTTGCTTTCAATGTTAGTTGAGGAGGTCTCCGGATTAACGCTTCGTCAATACGCAGATCAGCGGATTTTTAAACCACTAGGCATGACGCACAGCTTCTTCAGTGATGACCCCGTAGAAATCGTACCTGCTAGAGCCTCCGGCTATGACCGTGACCCGTCAGGCGAGTACGTTAATAGCATGACCAATTTGTTTTGGGTTGGCGACGGAGGACTGCATTCAAACCTCGATGACATGCTGCTGTGGGATCAACAGTTCTATGAGCCAGTCCTTGGGGCTGATCCCGAGTCCTTCATCACGCTCATGAATACACCAAACAGCCAGAAGCTAGACGATGGATCTCACTACGCCAACGGGCAATATGTGGACGAGAAATTCGGCTATACCCGCTTCGCCCACAGCGGTGGTTGGTTGGGAACATCAACCTACTATGCACGATATCCAGAATTGAAGAGCTCAGCGATCATCATGTGCAACGATGCTTCCCTAGAACTAGCTCCGCTTCTTCAGGGTGTAGAGAAAGCGCTCATCGACGCGGTAGCTGGAACTTAAACCCAGCCAAGCTATCCCGTTACAAAACGGCTGAAAAGACGTAGCAACGACTAAAGTTTGAGCACGTCGTAAGCGACAAACAGCGATACCAGAATCCCGAGCGCCAGGAGAGCAAGCCTGCGCTGCCAGACTAATGGTTTCGTGGGTCGTACAAGTTTATCGGCGCGTGATCGAACCATCGCCAACGAAACATAGGCGGTGAGGGCCAGAACCGCCCATCCGAGCATCGCCTGAATCAGGAAGCGCGGCGATTCCAGGCGCCAATGATCCCCTAACAACAGCGCCAATGGTTGTACTGCAATCGTTGCCACCGCGAGCAGTGCAGCCGCCGCGAGCAGAACATCCAGGCGTCTGCTCACCCGACGCCGTGGCCAAAGGGCGGGGACCAGCGAAAATAGTGCGGCTGCTGCTGATACGATCACAAGCACCCCCAAGTAGGTGTGCGGATGAAACGCCGCATAGCGGCGGTAGCTGGTGGATTGATTACGCCAAACTGTCTGCAAGTCCTCGGAGAAACTCACCACCGGTCTAAGCTCACCGTCGGCTGGATAGTCGAAGGAACGAGCACCGATTCGACGAAGTGCGGTTCCCGACCAAAGCAGCTCATTGTCTCGGAGCGAGACTCG
>JBCCQO010000184.1:0-6951 GCA_039024595.1 Pseudomonadota bacterium
AGAGGCCACGAAGCGCTCCATACCGGTTCCCACCAACGGCTTTTCGCTACGTAGAGTAGGTACCGCTTGACGCTGCATGTTCGATCCCATCAGCGCGCGATTCGCATCATCGTGCTCCAGGAATGGAATCAACGCGGCCGCTACCGATACTACCTGCTGCGGCGAGACATCCATGTAGTCGATGCGCTCAGGCGGCATAACGGTAAATTCGTTGAGATGACGTACCGCAATGAGGTCATCGACGAACCGATTTTTACTGTCCATCTCAGCGGAAGCCTGAGCAATCACGTGCTCTGCCTCGTTGATGGCCGATAAATACTCGATGTCGTCAGTCACTACCCCATCGACTACCTTCCGGTAGGGAGACTCTAAGAAACCGTACTCATTGGTCCGGGCATAAACAGCGAGGGAGTTAATCAAGCCGATGTTCGGGCCTTCCGGAGTCTCAATCGGACAAACCCGACCATAGTGCGTGGGGTGTACGTCTCGCACTTCAAAACCCGCGCGCTCTCGCGTCAAACCACCTGGCCCAAGGGCTGAGACACGCCGTTTGTGTGTGACCTCAGACAGCGGATTATTTTGGTCCATGAACTGAGACGACTGACTTGAACCAAAGAACTCTTTTACCGCAGCCGACACCGGCTTTGCTTTTATCAAATCTTGCGGCATCACGCCTTCGCTCTCCGCCATCGACAAACGTTCTTTTACCGCACGTTCTACACGGACAAGACCGACTCGGAACTGGTTTTCAGCCATCTCACCGACACTGCGAATGCGTCGGTTGCCGAGATGATCGATGTCGTCGACCATGCCCTTACCGTTGCGAATTCCGACCAGGGTCTGCAGCACATCGACTATGTCTTCCCGTGAAAGCGTGCCCTCACCGGTGATTTCTTCACGGCCCAGGCGACGATTGAATTTCATTCGTCCAACGCCCGACAGGTCGTAGCGATCGGCAGAGAAGAACAGGTTCTGGAACAGATTCTCAGCGGATTCTTTTGTCGGTGGCTCGCCGGGGCGCATCATGCGGTAGATTTCGACCAGCGCCTCCAGCGGGTTACGGGTCGTATCCTGACGCAGCGTATCCGAGACAAACGGACCGCAGTCGAGTTCGTTGGTGTAAAGAGTTTCTACTTTATCGACGCCGAGCTCTACAAGCTTGGCCACGACCTCTTCAGTAATTTCCGTGTTGCACTCGAACAGGACTTCGCCTGAATTCTCATCAACGATATTTTTAGCGAGGGAGCGACCGTTTAAGTACTCGGTTGGTACGGGCAGTTCGCTAACACCTTCCTTTTCGAGTTCGCGGATATGACGCGCGGTGATACGTCGTCCCTGCTCCACGATGACCTTCTTTCCAACTTTAATATCGAAAGCGGCAACATCTCCACGCAGACGCTCAGGAATAAGCTCCATTTGAACTTCGCCTTCTTTACTTATTGTGAAGGCATTGAAGTCGTAGAACATCGACAGAATTTCTTCCGAGTCGTAACCCAAAGCTCGCAACAGAATCGTCGCTGGAAGTTTTCGGCGACGATCAATTCGTGCAAACACCAGGTCCTTTGGATCGAATTCGAAGTCGAGCCACGATCCGCGGTAGGGGATGATTCGCGCGGAGTAAAGGAGCTTGCCAGAGGAATGGGTTTTGCCCTTGTCGTGATCAAAGAATACGCCCGGCGAACGGTGTAGCTGTGACACGATGACCCGCTCTGTGCCGTTAATTACAAAGGTGCCGTTGTCGGTCATCAGGGGTATTTCACCCATGTAGACCTCTTGCTCCTTAATATCTTTAATCGTTTTGTTCGAGCTCTCCTTATCGTAAATGATCAGGCGAACTTTGACGCGTAGGGAACATGAGTAGGTAACCCCACGAAGCTGACATTCGCTGACGTCAAAAACAGGGGAACCAAGACGGTAGTCCACGTACTCAAGAGCCGCGTTCCCGCTGTAGCTCACAATTGGGAATACAGATTTGAACGCCGCGTGCAGGCCGTAATCCTGGCGCTCTTCGAGCGACACGCCGTCCTGCGTGAACTTGCGGTAGGAATCTAGTTGAATCGCCAGCAGGTAGGGCACATCCATAACTTTCGGCATCGTGCCAAAGTTCTTGCGGATGCGTTTCTTCTCTGTGTACGAATAAGGCATCAGTACTCCCCGGTGTTTTTGGGCAGTGCGCTTTCAACCAGGATTCACTCACTGGCTGCTAGGGGCACCGCGTATGGGTCTCATCGACCCTTTTTCAAAAGCGTGTTCAATCGCGTGTCTTCTATGGTCTGATCAAAACGTCTCAGACCTTCGCTTTTTGAAGGGTGTAATTTCCATCCTTCAAAAGCCGGAAAAGGCCAGTGCGCAAAAGCGCACCAGCCTCCCGATATTCGACGCCGGCTTTTGGCCAGGCCGAATGTCCATCAAGATTACTTGAGTTCAGCGCTACCGCCGGCCTCTTCAAGCTGCTTCTTGATGTCTTCCGCTTCGTCCTTAGAAGCACCTTCTTTGATAGGTGAAGGAGCTCCGTCGACTAGGCCCTTGGCTTCTTTCAAGCCAAGACCGGTCACTGCACGAACGACCTTGATTACGTTGACTTTCTTCTCGCCCGCTGAGGTGAGAACCACGTCAAACTCGGTCTGCTCTTCTGCAGCGCCACCGGCGTCACCGCCTCCCGCTGCAGCCGGCGCTGCTGCCACGGCTGCTGCCGCGGTTACGCCGAACTTTTCTTCCATTGCGTCGATGAGCTCAACAACTTCCATCACGCTCATCTCAGCAATTGCTTCAAGAATGTCGTCTTTTGACATGCCCATGAGGTTTATCTCCTGTAAATACGTAAGAGCGGTGGGAGGCTTACGCCGCCTGCTGCTCTTTCTGATCGCGCACTGCTGCCAGTGTGCGTACCAATTTTCCAGGTACTTCGTTCATTGTTTGTGCAAGCTTGGTTACCGGTGCTTTCATCACGCTCAACAACATTGAGAGCGCTTGATCGCGTGTCGGAAGCTTAGCGAGCACATCCAATTGCTCCGCACCCAGTACTTGGCCGCTCACCGCCAATGCTTTTACTTCAAATTCTTCGTTTTCCTTCGCGAAGTCCTTGAAGAGTCGCGCCGCTGCGCCCGGATCTTCCATCGAAAATCCGAACAAGGACGGTCCCACAAGTGCATCGTTGACACACTCATAATCCGTTCCTTCCAACGCTCGTTTCGCCAAGGTGTTACGCACAACACGTAGGGTCACCTGGTTTTCTCGAGCGTCCTTGCGGAGCGCTGTCATCCCATCAACCGTCACACCCCGTGCGTCGGCGATAACGAGTGACAAAGCACTGGTGGCAGTCTCATTGACTTCAGCTACGATCGCTTTTTTGTCTTCGAGTCCAATTGCCACTGGTTCAACTCCTGGATTCATAATTACGGTAAAACGGTCGGCAAGTTGCTATCGCCACGCGATCGCCAACAGTACCCAACGTCTCACCTCCCACTACCTGTGTGGTGGCACTCGCCACCCAGTGTTACGAGCGATTCGATAATTGCAGGGCATTAAAGCCTTTGCGCAGTTACCGTGATGGCTCGCACACCATCTGCGTAGGCTCGACCATTCAGTCGGATTAAGTGGCCATCCTAAGACCCCTTTGGAGCCAATTAGAATGTGCCCACACCTACGGTCTTTGATGGTCTTGCACCGGGTCTGCGACCACACGATAGGTGGCAACATCCTCTTTGCAGAGACCTCAAAGGCACGGTGTTGTCGTCGTTCAACTACACCGCTATCGCTCTTAAGTGCTTAAACCCAGAGCGAAACGCAGCGCAAGATCCTTTTGGAACCTATCGCCACGAATACTTGATACTTAGACTGTTGCTTACAACTCAAGCGACGCTTGATCTATGGTGACGCCGGGCCCCATCGTGGTGGAAAGCGTCACCTTTTTCATATAAACGCCTTTAGCGGCAGCCGGCTTTGCTTTTTTGAGATCCGCTAACACGGCCTCCAAGTTGCCCTTAATCGCGTCGAGTTCGAAATTGATCTTGCCGATTCCACCGTGAACGATTCCGTTCTTGTCGGTACGGAATCGCATCTGACCCGCCTTAGCGTTCTTGACTGCCGTTTCTACGTCGGGAGTGACCGTTCCGGTTTTTGGATTGGGCATTAGGCCCCGAGGCCCAAGAATTTGCCCAAGCTGACCCACTACTCGCATGGCATCAGGTGAAGCCACCACAACGTCGAAATCCATCATGCCGCCCTTCACCTGGTCAGCCAGCTCGTCCATACCAACAAAGTCAGCGCCAGCAGCCTTAGCTTTCTCCGCGGCGTCACCTTGGGTGAACACAGCGACTCGCACGTCGCTTCCCGTACCGTGCGGTAGCGTTGTTGCTCCGCGAACAGCCTGATCAGACTTCTTTGCGTCTACGCCCAGTTTCACGGCGACTTCGACTGTTTCATTAAACTTCGCGGTCGCAGTCTCTTTTAACAATCCAACCGCTTCTTCAAAAGGATAGGAACGTGCGGGGTCGACTTTCTCTTTGAACGTCTGTCGACGCTTGCTCAACTTAGCCATTAGTTCACGCCCTCCACTTCTATGCCCGCAGAACGTGCGCTTCCAGCGATGGTCCGTACCGCCGCGTCCATATCGGCTGCGGTCAGGTCAGGCCACTTTTGCGTAGCCACTTCTTCAAGTTGTGCTCGATTGACCTTACCTACTTTCTTCGTGTTCGGTTCCCCGGAACCCTTAGAAATGCCGGCTACCTTGCGCAGCAATACAGATGCAGGTGGCGTTTTCTTGATGAAGGTGAACGACCTGTCGCTGTACACAGTGATGACTACAGGAATCGGTAAACCGGGCTCCGTACCTTGAGTCTCGGCATTGAACGCCTTACAAAACTCCATGATATTAACGCCATGCTGACCCAGTGCCGGGCCTACTGGCGGGCTCGGATTTGCCTGTCCCGCAGGGACTTGAAGCTTGATATAAGCTTCTACTTTCTTTGCCATTGTTGTTTTCTCCTGGGTGCAAACGATAGTTCAAGCTAGTCCGTCTCAAACAACGACGCGGTTAAGCAATCGTTGTTGTAAGGGCGCTTCCCTATCTCCCCATTCCGTCTGTTACTTTGACTGCTGCTTTCAAACTAAAGCGATTGGTCAATGTTCCTGCTAGCACCAATTTCCTATCGAGCGATCACCCAGCTGCTACTGAGCTATCTCTGAGCTATTTCTGACTTATTGCCAACTCATATCGCTAAACCGTTGTTAACCTAGTGCTCAAGCTCTACTGAGCTAAGACCGATAAAGCTCAAGGTCAGTATGCAGCGGCCGGTTCGTCGCAATGCCTTTAGCGGTACCGAAGTACTACTCAAGGGCATGAATATTGGATTTGTTTAGGCTTTCTCTACCTGACCAAACTCCAACTCGACCGGCGTGGACCGGCCAAATATCAATACCGCCACATTTAGGCGGCTTTTCTCGTAATTCACTTCTTCGACAACGCCATTAAAGTCGTTGAACGGCCCATCGATCACGCGGACCATTTCACCCGGCTCAAACATCGTCTTCGGTTTTGGTGCTTCCGTACCCTCTTCGATTCGGTTCAGAATCGCCGCGGCCTCTGCATCGGTGATGGGCGCGGGAGCGTCTGCCTTTCCTCCAATGAAGCCCAAAACGCGAGGTGTTTCTTTTACCAGGTGCCAAGTCTCATCGTCGAGGTCCATCTGTACTAGCACATAGCCAGGGAAGAACTTTCGCTCACTGCGCCGTTTTTGACCGGCTCGCATCTCTATGACTTCCTCAGTGGGAACCAGAACTTCCCCAAAGCGATCGCCCATCGAATGCAGCTCAATGCGCTCTTTTAGCGCAACAGCAACCTTCTTCTCGTATCCAGAATAGGCGTGTACAACGTACCAACGCATTCCCTTTCCTTATCTTCCCAGCTGCCTAAAGCTACCCGATCGCCAAAGAGGCTAGCCAACCGAGAAACGAGTCGAGCCCCCAAAGAAGAAGGGCACATACCAATACGAACGCGACAACGATCATAGTGGTTTGAACCGTTTCCTGGCGCGTCGGCCATACGACCTTGCGTATCTCTGTTCTTGAGCCCTTTACCAACGACCAAAAAGACGCACCTTTAGCGGTCTGGAGGGCGACAAAACCTGCGACCGCCGCTAGTGCGACGATAGCCAGAACGCGGTACAGCAACGATTCGTTGGCATAGTAGCTGTTTCCAACTACCGCAGCCGCGACCAGAGCGACTACGATAAGCCACTTCAACGGGTCTAAACGACTAACTGGTGCTTCTGCGCTCACTGTATTTCCCTTAGTACACGCGTTGGTTACTAACGACAGCCACTTGCGTGTGCTATCGCCACTGCGCTTTCCACAACGCTTGCCACTTTTGCTTCTGTTGCTTCTGTTGCTTCTGTTGCCACTTTCCGCTCTTGCGAAACTTGGCAGGCCAGGAGGGACTTGAACCCCCAACCTGCGGTTTTGGAGACCGCTGCTCTGCCAATTGAGCTACTGGCCTAATCTCAATCTGCCTTTTTAAAACCTTAGACTTTTCAGCCGACGCATTTAGAGATCGACTGTATGCCTGACCGATTTGGCTTTCGGCGGTTGGCGTCCGGGCGAACACGCCCACACACAACCGCCTTCTTCTTGCTCCTATTCGATGATCTTAGCGACCACGCCCGCACCCACCGTGCGGCCACCTTCACGTATCGCAAAGCGCAAGCCTTCTTCCATCGCAATCGGCGCTATCAACGTCGCTACAAAGTTCAAGTTGTCTCCTGGCATCACCATCTCAACACCTTCCGGCAACTCTACCGCTCCCGTCACATCCGTCGTACGGAAGTAAAACTGCGGACGGTAACCCTTGAAGAACGGCGTGTGACGTCCACCTTCGTCCTTCGACAGAACATACACCTCGGCCTCGAACTTCGTGTGCGGCGTGACCGAACCCGGTACCGCCAACACCTGACC
>JBCCQO010000185.1:0-6886 GCA_039024595.1 Pseudomonadota bacterium
CCACGGCATCCGCGCTGGGGCCCCATTTCGAAGCGCGCAGAAGCTACCAGAATTGATCTGCCTACACCAGCGAAATTCCCGTCCAAAAAGTTGTTTTCTTCTCTGTTGCCGCTAAATTTACGCGCTAGTGTGTAACGCATGATTTACAGTAGAGGATTTTATCGACTTCCCCACAAACCCGCCCAAAAACAGGCAGCGCGGCATTATTCTTATCCCCTCGTCGGCTTGTGTGCGAGGCCTAACTCGCGTCACCGGTAGCCATTAGAGGGTTTAAAGCGATTCATTGATGGTTCTTTCAGATACACAAATGCGAAGGCTCGTGGGGCTCGACGATAGCGCTTTCACTGAGCTTGATGGCGTCCTACTCGAAGCGGGAGCCGCAACGGCCTTCGAAGCTTTGCGTGCCGATGCGGCTGCGGCGGGCTTTGATTTGCGGATAGCGAGTGCTTTTCGCTCTTACGCCCGTCAGCTTGAGTTATGGAACGGCAAAGTGCAGGGTTTGCGTCCGGTGCTGGATGATCACAATGCCGTCATCGATCTGTCCACTCTAAGTAGTCGGGACTGCTTGGATAGAATCCTACGATTTTCTGCGTTGCCGGGCACAAGCCGCCATCATTGGGGTACGGATGTGGATGTATTCGACGCAGCTGCGATGCCCGAGGGCTATCGTCTGCGTTTAACACCCGATGAGACAGTGGGTGCTGGCGTATTTGCCCCGCTTCATCACTGGCTCGACGGAAAGATCTCAGCTCGCGATTCGCACGGTTTCTATCGTCCCTATGATCGAGATCGAGGAGGCGTAGCGCCGGAGCGCTGGCACCTCAGCTACGCTCCTGCTTCCAGCGAGTTTCAAGGGCTTCTGTCTTCCGCGTTTCTGCAGTCGCTTTGGGATCGCGGTTTGGAAGCGGAGCCACCTCTGCTTAGAGAGACAATCGAGCCCAATCTAGACGCGCTCATTGAGCGCTTCGTTGACAGAGTCGCTCCGCCACCCTGAGTTAGCCTGGGACCGCCTCACGCGCTTGGTCGTGGAGGTCTCCATAGTGTTTCCAGTAGTCTGTCTCTGCCGCTGCGATGACTTTCAGGGCTTCTTCTCGCCCATACACATGGTCCACTTTAATATCGATTTCTTTTCCGGGGACTAACTTGTAAGTAGAAAAATAGTGCTGGAGCCGCTCGACTTTAATGTCGGGCAAATCGGAAATGTCCTGCGCGTTACCCCAAATATTATCCCCATCCAGAATCGCCACGATCTTATCGTCTGCTTCCCCGCCGTCGATCATTTGAATGCCACCGACCACGCGCGCATTGAGTACGATGTCGGAACGGTTGATATGCCGTTCGGAATACACGCAGATATCCAAGGGGTCTTGGTCCGCGACATCCACTCCGGGGCATCGTTTTGCGACTTCCTCATCGCAATAGGTCCGCGGGATAAACCCATACAGTGCAGGTGGGCTGGATGTGGTTCGTTGCGGCCGATCCACCATTAAAAACCCAGAGCTCTTGTCGAGTTCATACTTCACAACGTCGGTAGGAAGCATCTCAACGTATACCTGGACTACGCCCGGGTCAGCGCCTTCAGCGCGGGCGTAAAGGCCATGCCATGGATGACGGCGCCAGCGGTTGAACTTCTCGTTTCGATACATTTCTCTACCTCGTATTCCCAGTTGGTTGAAGTTGAATGAGAGTGAATAAAATTAACTCTAGTCAAAAAGCTGGATAGTCTCGTTAAGAGCGGAGCCGCGACCAGGGTGTTTGCCTGCAGACATCGCTGCGTAAACAATGAGTCGATCGGCGTCCGCCAGTGCGTCATCAGCCAATGTGCTGTTAGCAAGTGTGCTGCTAGTAAGTGTGTTGTTAGTAAGCGTGCTGTTAGTCAGTGTAAAGACGGCAGGTCCGTTCGCTGGTCCTAGCCGAGAGTCCTTTTGTTTGAATTCCGCACCGTTACGTGCCCAAAACACCACGCGTTCCGCCTAGCTTACACCTTGAAGCGCTTTTTCAGTCGCCGCGGTACGGACTCTTTTTTCAAAACGGTGTATTGGGGCATACCCAAACGATAGTTCGGGTAGGCCTCGCCCACGATCAGCGGTTGCAGATACTCTCGCGCCGCATCGGTGATCGAAAAGCCATCTCGGCTGATAAACCTACGTGGCATCATTTTTTCGACGTTAGCTACGGCCGCGAGTGGAGCTTCACCGATCTTCCAGCGATAGCGCTTGCCTGGAATCCGCTCAATGCTTGGCATAATTGCATTTTTTCCGGCAAGCGCCATCTCGACGGCCGCCTTTCCAACCGCATAGGCCTGATCCAGATCCGTTTGTGATGCGATGTGACGCGCCGCGCGCTGCAAGTAGTCCGCAACAGCCCAGTGATACTTATAACCAAGCTCTTGTTTGACCAGGTTTGCCAACATGGGCGCTAAGCCACCGAGTTGTGCATGTCCGAAAGCGTCACGAGTACCCGCGTCGCTCAGAAAAGTCCCATCCGCCGTTTGTGCTCCTTCCGAAGCGACCACCACGCAATAGCCATAACGTTTTACGCAGCGTTGAACCCGAGCCATAAACTTCTGCTGGTTAAAGGCGATTTCAGGGAACAGTATGATGTGCGGCGCATCGCCCTCACGCTCTTTCGCCAAGCCGGCCGCGGCGGCTATCCAACCTGCGTGGCGTCCCATCACCTCGAGAATAAAGACCTTAGTGGAACTCGTACACATGGACGCCACATCCATCGCCGCCTCCCGAGTCGAAATCGCGACATACTTTGCGACCGATCCAAAGCCCGGGCAGTTGTCGGTAATTGGCAGGTCATTGTCGATCGTTTTCGGTACATGAATCGCTTGCAGCGGGTAGCCAGTCGCTTCGCCCAACTGGGACACCTTTAAGCAGGTATCGGCGGAATCGCCACCGCCGTTGTAAAAAAAATAGCGAATATCATGGGCCTGAAACACGGCCAGCAAGCGTTCATACTCTGCTCGATTCTCCTCGAGGGAGCGCATTTTGAAGCGGCAGGAGCCGAAGGCACCAGAAGGCGTTTGCATTAACCCACGAATGGCTTTCTTGCTCTCTTTGCTGGTATCGATGAGGTCTTCCTCAAGCGCACCGATGATCCCGTTTCGTCCCGCAAAGACTTTTCCTATCTTGTCCCTGTTAGCCCGTGCGGTCTCGATTACGCCGCAGGCCGAGGCGTTGATAACCGATGTGACGCCACCAGACTGGGCGTAAAAGGCATTGTATTTCTTGCTCACTTCCCTGGGCTCCGCGAACCGCTTCCTTGGGGCGCGATGATACGGGATCGCTTACCGGATGGGCAGCGGCTGCGTGGCTCTTAAGCGCGATGTTCATCTTGCCTGGGCCGTAATAGCTTGGAAACACCGGATTCTGATGTGTTGCTTTTCGTTACAGGCTACACTCCGCGGTCACATTTTTCGGGGCTAAGCTTTGGCGCGGAAGCTATACATTCTTGGAATCTGCGGCACCTTTATGGGCGGGCTGGCGCAGCTCGCCCGCGCACTGGGTTGGGAAGTCGCGGGCTGCGACGCAAAGGTGTACCCGCCGATGAGCGATCAGCTTCGTGCGGCCGGTATTCAACTCGACGAAGGCTATCTTGCAGAACACCTCCCCGGCGACGCCCTAATTGTTGTCGGCAACGCGATGTCCCGTGGGAATCCTACGGTGGAGGCGATGCTGGACCGGGCACTGCCCTACACATCCGGTCCAGCATGGTTGGCGGAGCATGTCTTGGCGGGCCGCTGGGTGCTTGCGGTATCAGGCACTCATGGCAAGACAAGCGTGAGTAGTATGCTGAGTTGGTTGCTTGAGGACGCGGGCTTAAATCCCGGGTTCTTGATTGGAGGTGTGCCCGGAAACTTTGGTGTCTCGGCCCGTTTGGGAGGGGGGAGTTTTTTCGTTGTTGAAGCGGATGAATACGACACCGCTTTCTTTGATAAGCGGGCAAAGTTCGTCCATTACCGGCCGAGGACGGTCGTCATCAACAATCTGGAGTTTGACCACGCGGATATTTACCCAGATCTGGCAGCAATAGAGAGACAATTCCACCATCTATTGCGCTGTGTCCCTGGCAGCGGCCTCATTGTCAGCCCAAGCCATGCCGAGGCTATCGAAAGGGTTGTTGATCAAGGATGTTGGACCCGACGAGAGTGCATCACCATTGCGGCGCAGAGCGCAGCCAAGTCCGAATGGCATGGGCAAATGGTGCAGCGCGATGGTGGAGTGTTTCGTTTCACCGCTCCTGATTCGAGCCATCACGATGTAAGCTGGAGTCAACGGGGCCGTCACAATGTTGAAAACGCCCTAGCAGCTATAGCCGCTGCGCGTCACGTTGGCGTGCCCCCAGACAGAGCTGCCGAGTCCTTGGCTGGATTTAAAGGGGTTAAACGCCGCCTAGAGTTGGTTGGCGAGGTGGCCAGCATCCGGGTATTTGATGACTTTGCCCATCACCCAACAGCCATCAAGTTTACGATCGAAACCATGGCGGCACGACAAGAGCAGCAGGCCGAAGAGCAAAGCGCGGTGGGGAATGGATGCCATAAGGGACGTGTCGTGGCCGTGATCGAGCCCAGGTCTAATACAATGCGCATGGGAGATCACCGCGCTGCGCTAGCCCCCGCTACGGCGATGGCTGATCAGGTTTACTGGTACCAGCCACCGGCTCTAGGCTGGTCCCTAGAGGACGTAGTCGAAGCCAGTGAAACGAGTGCGGAAATCTTCGAGAGTATTGAGGAACTGATCGCTGCAATCGTGGACCAAAGTCAGGACAACGACGATATCGTCATTATGAGCAACGGTGGTTTTGAAGGCATCCACAGTCGTCTCGTAAACGCCTTGAAGGAGCGCACGACGTTACGATGAAGGGGTATGGTTAGCGATGCAGGCAGCAATGTAGGCAGCATTACAGGCGCCATTCAGGGATCAAGCCAACTAGGCGCTAATGCATCGACTCCTGTACCAGCCTATGTTTTGGCACATGCTTCGACTCTTATTTTTACCCGGGCTCAAAAAATAGCCTGAACACATAGAGCTGGAAACAGACTTCCAGTACGCATTCCACGGAAGTTTTTAGGAAAAGGACTAGAAAATGCTCGCACTTTACGAGCGCATTGTTTTGCACCTGCCCCGTTTGGTACTTGCTAGTGTGTTGGGGCTGCTGCTACTCGCTTTGGCGCAGTTTCCAAAGATTAAGATCGACGCCTCAGCGGACTCTTTGCTGCTCCAGGGTGATCCGGCTCTGGAGTACTTTCGCGAGGTTAGCCAGCGCTATGAGAGCCAGGATTTCATCGTCATTACCTGGAAGCCCTATGCGGGATTGCTATCCGATGAGTCGCTCATGCCCCTGGGTGAAATGGCCGACGAACTGCGCAAGCTACCCGGTGTTGCCTCCGTAGTCACCGTACTTGACGTTCCCCTGCTACAAAGCCCACCCATTGGATTGAGCCAAGTCACAGGCAGCGATCCGCTGCCCAGTCTGAAAGATGCGGAAATTGATCGCGCACTGGCACTCCAAGAGTTTCGAAACAGTCCGCTCTATTCGGATCTGTTAGTGAGCCCGGATGGTGATGTGACCGCTGTGCAAATCAATATTGCTTCCAGTGGCAGTAGTGAACTGATAAACGAGCGTGAATTGCTGCGCGCTCGCAAGCGAGACGCAGAGCTAACATCGCAAGAACAGGTACGACTCCTTGAACTGGAAGCGCTTGTTAAGCAAAAAAACGCAGAAGTACTCGCGTCTCAAAGCCAGCTCGTCGCTGCGGTGCGCAGCGTTGTCGACAAGTACCGCGATGCCGCAAATATTTTTGTGGGTGGTGTGCCAATGATTACTGCGGATATGGTGAGTTTTGTGCGCAGTGACCTCAAGCTCTTTGGTGGTGCAATTCTCGGCGTTATGGTGCTCGTTTTGGCGTTAATCTTTCGTCGACCAAAATGGGTGCTAATTCCCCTTTTTAGCTGCTCGATCAGCGTCGCCTACACGCTGGGGATTCTGGGTTTTCTCGATTGGCGTATGACTGTGATCTCCTCCAACGTGGTCGCCGTGCTGCTAATCGTTGCTCTCGCCATCGCCATTCATCTGGTTGTGCGCTATCGGGAGTTGCAACGTAATGCACCCGAAGGTGATCGCTACGAACGAGTACGAGAGACAATGCGGCTCATGGCCGTACCCTGTGTGTATACGGGTCTCACTACAATGGTGGCGTTCGTGTCTTTGGTGGTGTCTGGTATTCAACCGGTCATCGACTTTGGCTGGATGATGACACTTGGCATTTGTGTTGCGCTGCTTGTCTCCTTCAGTTTTGTTCCTGCGATGATGCTTTTATGGGGTGATGGAACGGCAGCACCGAAAGGAGCTGAAGAGGGCGAGCCCTTTACGATGCGCTTTGCCAAGCTTGCGGACCGTCACGGTAATGCTGTGATTGTCGTTAGTTTGGCGTTAGCGGTGCTCGTTGGGGTCGGCATTTCCCGGTTGAAAGTAGAAAACCGTTTCATCGATTACTTTAAGGAATCCACTGAAATCTATCAGGGGATGGAGCTTCTCGATGCGCGACTGGGTGGAACGATACCACTGGACATCATTGTTGCAGCGCCCGATCAGAGCGCACCGCTCCCCGGCTTAGAGCTCACTACCTCGGGAGATTCACTGCCGCTTGCTGCCGACGATCCGTTCGCTGAGAGCGATCCTTTTTTGGGTGAAATGGAAGATCCTTTCGGGGCCGAAGCAAGCGTCGATGAGACCTTCGGCGAGTCTTTCGGCGAAGCCGACGCCTTTGCAGAGCAGGATGATTTTGCTGACGATCCATTCGCAGCTGATGACTTTGGTGCGAGCGACGGCGACGCTGCGTTTGCTGATGATGCATTTGCCGATGCGACAGCTACGG
>JBCCQO010000186.1:0-6876 GCA_039024595.1 Pseudomonadota bacterium
GAGGATCTGGTCAACGCAAACTTAGTTGCGAACGACGCAGTCGTTAAGGATCCCTGGGGTAGGCAATACGTGTTCAAGGCCGGTTTGGCGGGGCGTACGACCCCTCGCTACCAACTAAAGACTTTGGGGGCCGACGGGCTTTCTGGTGGTAAGGGCAGTGCTTCCGATATTGTGAAGGAAGACGCACGCGCTATTCAGCACGCGCTTACAAATGCGGGCTAACGGAGAAAAGTGCCCAGATTCATTCCTTTGGAAGACCCTTAGCACTATTCGGTGAGTCTAAACCTAAGCCAGTAGAGAGTTGCCGTAACCGTGACGGCGATATCCCTCGTGTTCGCTAAAAGGGGAAAACGCGAGGGAGAAGCGTAAGCACGATCAGCGAATAGCTTATCGAGACGGGCAGGCCACTCGTAGCGTAGTCTCGGAAAGAGTAGCCGCCTATGTTTTGCACCATCAGGTTTGTGGTGTATCCATACGGTGTCATAAAGCTAGCACTCGCACCGTAGGCCACGGCCATCACAAAGGGCATTGTGCTCACACCGAAACTTTCCGCCAGACCGTAGGCTAGGGGGAAAGCTAAAGCCGCTGCGGCGTTGTTGGTCATGAGTTCGGTCAGCAAAAGTGTCGCAAAAAATACGCCGATAAGTGACACATAGGGACCTTGAGCGCCAAGATGCTCGCTCAGGGCGTGGCTCAATGCATCCACTAGGCCAACGTTTGCCAAGGCCTGCGACAGAACCAGCGCAGCGGCGATGATCATTGCAAGTTCGAAAGGGAAGCGACGACGTAGCTCCCCTGCCCTGACCACCCCAAGTAGTAGCATGCCCACCAATAATGCGGCTAAGCCTTTTAGTAAGGGGAAAATACCACTGGCAGCCGCCACCACCACAGCCACTAGAGTAACACCAATGAGTGCGCTTTGATACGGAGGTAGGCGGGCCTCCACCTGCCGATCACCCACGACCAGAAAATTCTTATCGACATTTCGTCTCGCGTAAAAGTCGCTACCGGCCGCAAGCATCAAGCTGTCGCCCGCCTGAAGCGTGATGCCACCAAGCTTGCCCGAAAGCCGTTGGCCACCCCTCCGAAGACCGACCACCGCAGCGTCAAAGAGAGAACGAAACCCTGACTCCTTCGTCGTCTTTCCCTCCACCGTTGAACCCGGTAACACCACGACCTGGACCAAATTCTCACTCAGAAGACCTTCGGACGCGGCGAAGGTTCGCAAGCCTTGAAAACGCTCTAAGGTGCTGACCTGGGCTATATCACCAGAGAAAATGAGCTTATCGCCCGCCCGGATAAATTCTGTGGGCGCTACGGGAGAGAGGAGCCGGTCTCCGCGAACAATCTCCACCAAGAACAGCGATTCGAGCTCTCGTAAACCATTGTCGCTAATGCTGCGACCAATGAGCGGGGACCCATCTTCCACCTCCGCTTCAACCAAGTACTCAGCAATCGACAACTCGTCGCGGGGATAGCTCGGGAGAAGGCCCTGGCTTAGAAAAATGGCAATAAATCCACCGGCAGTCACCGCTAGACCTATCGGCAGAAAGGAAAAGAACGGCAGGCCCGAACCGGTCGCGTCCTCAAAGAAAGAACTGACAATGAGGTTTGTGGAAGTGCCGATCAAGGTAGTGGTCCCGCCGAGGATCGCCGCATAGGACAGGGGCAATAGGAGCCGGCTAGGCAGATGATGCGCGTTTGTGCGTAGACTGTTCGCAAGGGAGGCAACCACAGCGGTGTTGTTTACAAACGCCGAAAAAGCGCCGGTGGTAAACATCACGGAAAGCAAGCTGCGCCGGTATGAGGGGACGACGAGGCGATTCGCCAGGCGAGCCAGCCAGCTGAGCTTTTCTAAGCCGACGGACACTAGCAACAACAGCACCAGCGTTACCAAACCCATGTTGGTCGCTTTTGCGAGTACCTCGGCGCTGTCGACGATTCCGGCAAAATAGACGGCGCCCAAAGCGGACATAAACAGCCAGGCGGGGGAAAAGCCAGTGAATATCAAGCCATAAAAGAGCGCGACAAACACTAAGGCAACGAAAATCTGCTCGAACATAAAGCGTTAGCACGTGGAAGCAAGCGGGAGGATACGCGCTGCCTGCCTACTGGCTCAAGGGCCATTTCTAGCGTCCCGTCACATGGTTTACACTCAGTGACGCGTCTCGGTTTGCTCAGCGGCTTAGTCGAAGCACTTTGATCACCAGTAACTGCGGCGTCCCACTCACCCATGAAAAAAATAGGAAACACTATGATTGGATACGTCACGATCGGCGTGAGCGACATGGAACGGGCCAAGAACTTCTACAGTGAACTACTATCCGATCTCGGAGCCTCACTGCTAATGGATGTGGAGCGTATCGCCTTTATCGGTAAGAGTATGGCGGAGCCCATGATCGCCGTGTGCATTCCTTACGACGAACAGGAAAATCACTCCGGTAATGGCACCATGGTCGCGATTTCAGCGGGCACGAAGGAAGTCGTAGACCAGCTGTACGCGAAAGCCATTGAACTTGGCGCGACCTGTGACGGTGAACCGGGCCAGCGTATACCTGATATGTTCTATGGCGCCTATGTACGCGACGCGGACAACAATAAAATCGCATTCTACGTTTTTGGCTAGCAGCGCCTGATTCTGTTCCACCAATAACACTCAGAGTACGGCGAACGTAAGGCTATGCAGTTCCTTAAATCTCTTGAAGTCCGCGTCCGCCGTCTTCGCAATCAGTTTATTGCACCGCTTCGCTATGGGGGCGATGCGGTTTTTTGTCCGACTTGTGAGCAGGGGTTCTCTACCTTCCTCCCCGCAGGAACGGGCGAGCGAGCACGCCCGAATGCAGTCTGCCCAGGCTGTCGATGCCGAGAGAGAGACCGCCTCAACTGGCTCTATCTCCAAAAGAATGCCAGCGAACTACTGTTCCGACACATGCAGTTTTTGCACATCGCGCCAGAACCGGAACTTGGCGCTTACCTCGAAGGGGAAATTGGAGAGGGCTACATTACCGCCGATTTGATGCGTAAAGACGTGATGGTTCGTATGGACGTGCAGGCGATTCAATATCCGAACGAAACCATGGATGCACTCTATTGCAGCCATGTGTTGCAGGATGTCCCCGACGATACTGCGGCCATCGCCGAGTTCTATCGAATACTCAAACCCGGCGGCTGGGCGATATTGAACGTCCCTCTGTTCGAGGAAAAGACCAGCGAAAGCACAAAACCGGATAATGTCCGGGCCAGCTGGGACCAAAGGCCAGACGAGCATGTGAGGCACTACGGCCACGACTATAAGCTGCGTTTAGAAGACGCGGGCTTTGAAGTAGACGTTAGCTCGGCTGAGGATTTGGAACCGGACGCAAAAATGCGTGGCCGCTACGGGATAGATGGTGCACGAACGGGCTTCATTCACTTCGCTCGTAAAGCACCGAATAGCTGACCACCGTTTCCAGTCGGTTGCGGTTTAAGGGGTGGGGCAACTGCGCGCTCGATCGCTAAAAGCGATAGTCCATCAGTGCTATTTCTTTAGCAAACAAATCGCCTACGCGCCGCTGTGTTTGCTCCGAGTAGTACTCCGCATAGGGCTTGCGCTCGCTCGCGACCCCAGTTTTTTCGCGGGGCAGCGGCTCCGGTATGGTTAAGCCGAGGGTCGACCGCAACTCAGCCAAGGCGGCACCAAGCTCGCGAAACTCAAAGACCTTGTCCACGATCACCCGCTGGCCCTCGCAATACAAGTTGCTATCAATGGGGAGACGATGGGGCTTTTCGAGCACGTAACGTTCGAAAGGCAACTGGCGTTTCTGCTGCCCTTCCGTCTTCCATAAATAATAAGAAACGACTTTGTCCCAGGGGTTTCGTTCAAAGCAAAAAGTGAAATAGCTATTCCAGATGTCGCTTCCTATAAGCTCGCGTATCCGCGTCGCGGGCATGTGCTCGTAGTAGAAGGCGCCAAGAAGTTTGGAATGCCGGTGTACCAACTTCCGCACCCATTTACTCTTGTTGTAGGGATTTCCCAGAGCAGAGCTTGGCCCGAAATTGCGTGGCAAACCGGTCGCGATGTTGTCCTCCATATGAGAAACAACATCATCGGGGCCACACTCGCGTGCAAGGGCGACTTCTAGCGAGCTCCCTGCCGTCTTGTGGGTTTTTACGAAAATGAACTTGTGCTTATGACTGACAATCATCGCCCGTTATCCTCGTGGGCGCTTTCCCGTTCCTTAGCCTGAGCTTCAGTCGACGGGCGATCGTTACTAAGTGGTTTGAGACCGTCCGCAATCAACGCCGAAGGACGAGATATCGCAAGCAGATAGAGCCCTAAAAGTAACCAGTAGAACGAGGCGGACCAGGAGGAATACCACCCGGGATGTGTATTAAGCGGAAACAGCATGCCACTGAGTGACGCTGCAAAAGGTAGGGCCAGCCGTCGTTGCGATGCGTCTGCGCGAAGCCAAAGTCTTATTAGCAGGTACAGCGTTGCGAGGTAGCTTACAACGCCGAATGAGCCTGTCTCGGCGGCCAAGTCCAAAAGCAGCTGGTGCGCGTGCGAGGCGCGACTACCGCCCGCGGCCCCGGCCGGCGCACTCCACTTATCCCCCTCCTGAGCATAAGTGGGGTAGGCGAATCGAAAGCCTCGCGGCCCTACCCCATTAACCCAATTGTCTTTGGCAATCGCGACAGCGGTCGTCCAAATGGGCAGACGTTTTCCACTGGCTTCATTCAGTGCTGCGTAGCTAGGATCGGTCGCAGCTCGCGCTATGGAAGCGCTGCGCTGATTCACCCAATCGCTATTTAAGAAAACAAGCGTACTCATCACCAGCAGAACGACCGCGCCAAGGCTCAAGTGCTTTCCATTCAGCCGCTGCGTTTTGACGAAGAACGTACTGAGGACTAGCAACTCAACCGCAGCGACAATCCAAGCACCACGTTTGCCCGACAGAAGCACGATGCCCAGGGTGAGTAGCAATAACAAAAAAGCCGCGCCTAGCTGTTGTCGCCCCTCAAGAAAAACCAAACCCATTGGCATTAACAGCGCCACGGTAATACCCAGCTTGATGTTATCGTCCTCGCCAAACAGTCCATTAATGTAGCCTTCACCCCTTCCGTAACCGAGGAGATTTTGCCCGCTGACTGCCTGGAGCGTCCCATCTAAACACCAGATAAGCAGCAGCAGAGCGACTACAGCGCCGAGGAGCGTACAGGACTTATCGATATAGCGTTGCGGATCGGTAGCAGCGTGCGCCATCCAGAGCACGGCGAATACAAACAAGGGAAAGCGAAGCGAACCAATCGTCGTAACGAGCGACTTTTCCAGCAGCACCGCATCGGGAAGCGCGATCAACATAGGCGCTATAAAAAACACCGCAAAAAGACCTAGCGGCACCGGGACGCGAACTTCTTTCACCCTTATGCCCCGCAATAGACATACAAGCCCCCAAATAGACAGCGCAAGGAGCGGTATCTCGACCATTCGACCAAAGGGCATAAGCACAAAAGCCAGGGCCAGTAGCGCGCTTGGCGCCAGAGGTATCGGCAGGGGCATGTGGTGTTCACTTGCTGTGACTAGCGACAAAGCGGGCTACTATGCGCTCGAACGGTTCGCTCAGTCAAAAGTTGTCACATCGAGCCCAACGAGTACATGCGATAGACTAGACCGGTCCGCCTAAGTACTCACTCCATGTTAAAGCTAGTTCACACAAAGCCCCTCTTCGTCGGAGGTACACGCTACTGTTTTCAGCATCCCCACCATGCTAACCGATGCATTAAGGTGCTACGTCCGGACCGCACTGGGGAAGCGAGAAAACAGCGCAGGAAGGACTTTAAGCGCTTTTTACCGCCGCGTTTCTTAGATGATCAGCGTAAAGAAATAAACGCCTATGAGGAGCTGATGCTGAACGCGAGTGAGGACCTGTGGCGCCACGTTCCTCGCTACCACGGCACAGAGGATACGGATATGGGCCTGGGTATTGTGACCCAACTGTTGCGCAATCATGATGAGCAATGGCCATCCAATCTACGAGACCTGTTTTTAGCGCCCCCAGAGGCGAGATTGCTAAGGGGTATAGACGAGTTTTTAACGGCGGTACGAGACCTTCGAATACTGAGTCGTGACTTGCTCGCTCACAACATCATTGCGGTAGACGAAGGAGAGCGCTATCGAGTAATGCTGGTTGATGGAATCGGCAACGCAGAGCTTCTACCCCTATCGAGCTGGTCCGATTTCTTTGCCCAACAAAAGGTCCGTCGCAAGATCAGCCGCTTTGAGCGTCGTTACGCGCAGCACCTATTGGTTAACTCCTAGCGGGTGAAAGCGAACCGAATCAGCGGCAACGCTGATCCATCCAATCCATAAGCAATCGACTCAGGGCCACTCTACCGCCCGAGAACGAGTGGTCACCCTCTATTTTATGCGCGGTCAGACGCAGTGATTCTTGGGTCTGATAAGCTGAAACCACGGGATCGAACATGACTGCGGGGGGCGTGGCTGTATCCTGCTCGCCTACAATGAGGAGAACGTCTTTCCCACTCAGACCAGGGCCGAAGCCGGCAGTATCAAGCTGACTGAGGGGCGTGTATGCAAGCTCCTCCTTTAGTCGATCGCCGCTTAAGCCGTTCAGCATAAATAACGTATCCGCGTAGGCGCTCAAACGATCAATCTGCGGTCCCCCGGCTTCAACCTGCTGCTTCCAGACACCCACATTTGCTGGAGCCAAGGCGACAACGCAGGCGACGTCCTTGGTGCTGGCCCCCGCCGCCAAGGCGGTGAATCCGCCTAACGAGTGCCCAAGGAAAGAGACTGCATTCTCGGCTACCCGAAGCTGTTCGCTGTTCTCCTGGAGAAACGCCAGAACGGCGAGCGCATCCTCTGGCAGGTGGGTA
>JBCCQO010000187.1:0-6834 GCA_039024595.1 Pseudomonadota bacterium
CCGAATATTCGGTACGGGTTGCGAAGCCGGATCACCCCTTAGTTAGCGGCCTTCCCACGAGTTTCACCACGCGGGATGAGCAGTATCTCGTAACGCAGAATGCGGATCTCGAAGTCCTTCTAGACACACATTATAACGGCGAAGACAGCCTCGAAGGCTTTGTTGACGACGACCTCCCCGCCGCCCATCACCCGGTGTTTTATATCCGACGGCTAGGTGAGGGCAGCGTGCTTTATCTGACGCTCGGGCATTGCCGGGGGCACTATGACATGCAGCCGATCCTCGATTGGTGGCCTGAAGTGGATCGGTGTGGCTGGGAGCAGCCGCTGGTGTATGAGCTTTTGAGGCGCGGTATTCGTTGGGTATGCACGCAGGCCTCATCTAGGTTCGATACACCGGATACTTGAGGGAAACTTGAGACTCTGCCTAGAGAGGGTCGGTCACAATAAACGGAGAAAACAATGGATTTAGGACTCAAGGGAAAGAAAGTTATTTTGACGGGCGGCAGTCGTGGCCTGGGCAGGGCGGCGCTTGAGCGTTTTGCTGAGGAGGGCGCCGATATCGCGTTTTTCTCACGCAATGAAGAACAAGTCAAAGAAGCCGTCGAGGCACTGAGCGTTCATGGCGGTACGGTTTTTGGCGAGTCATTCGACATGGAAAATATGGCCGATTACCCGTCATGGCTCGAACGCGCGGTCGCGACCCTAGGGGGCTGCGATATCTTTGTTCACAATGCGAGTTCTTCAGGAGCCGGAGCAAGCGGCGACTGGGAAGTGACGTTCCAAACGGACATCCTCGGATGCGTTAAAGCCGTAGAGGTTCTTGAGCCTCATCTCGAACAATCGGGCGATGGCTCGATCATCATCATGTCCAGCACGGCCGCCTTCGAGACTTTCATTCAGCCGCAAGCCTTCAATGCGCTAAAAGCTGCATTGGTTACTTATGGCAAACAGTTAAGCCAGGCATTGGGACCAAAGGGCATACGGGTAAATATGGTGTCTCCGGGGCCGATAAAATTCGCTGGGGGAAACTGGTCGCAGATCGAGCAAATTATGCCTGAACTCTATGAGGCGACTAAGGCGCAGTTCGTTTTAGGGGACTTCGGCGAAGCAGACGATGTAGCTCGCAGCGTGGTGTTTCTTGCAAGCCCTGCTTCGTCCTATACCACGGGCACCAATATTGTGATTGATGGTGGCTTCACTAAGCGCGTGCAGTTCTGATCGAGGGAGTTGGCTCTATGCAAGCGGCGGCAATAGTCCTACCGGTTCTCGCGATGGCGATGCTTTCGTTCATCATGTTTCTTTGGATGCTGCTTACTCGCATGCGGGCGATGACCGCTTTGGAGCTTGGTGCTGAAGAGGCGCAGGATACGGCAGCGCTACGTAAGAAACTTCCGCATTCATCGAATCAGGTGGCCAACAACTACAACCACCTGTTCGAACAGCCTGTTGTTTTTTACGCGCTGTGTTTGTCGATTGCAGCACTCGATCTTACCGACACGTTTTTCGTTGTTTGCGCCTGGATTTATGTCGCTCTCCGAGTTTGTCACTCCCTTGTTCAGGCGATCATTGATGTCGTTCCCTTGCGCTTTTTGTTTTTCGGGTCGGCTTGGTTATTGCTGGCGCTCATGACCGTTCGAGAAGCGTTGCTTCTGATTTAGGGTTGGGCAATTGGCGCGGATAACAAACGCGGAGGCAGTATGAGCGAAGGTCGTCTCACCGGGAAAATGGCGCTGATCAGCGGTGGTGCAAGCGGTATTGGCGCAGCGACCGCGCGACGCTTTGCCGCTGAGGGGGCGGTTGTTCTTTTGGGTGACATCCAGGAGCAGAAAGCAGCGGCACTTGCCGCAGAGCTCGGCTCCTCAGTGCACGCGTTCCGCCTCGACGTAACCCAGATCGAGGATTGGCAACGGGTTTTTGAGCGAGCCTCTGAGCTAGGCCAATTGACTACGGTGGTTAATTCTGCCGGAGTCAGCATCCCCGGTTCGATTGAGGATATCGACTTAGACGCCTTTCACCACACGTTGGGAATCAACCTGGACGGTGTGTTTCTGGGATGTAAGTTCGGATTGGCGGCACTGCGCAATGTGAAGGGAGCCGCGATTGTAAATGTTGCCTCTGTGCTGGGTGTGCAAGCAGGAGCGAGCTTTGCATCGTACAGCGCCTCTAAGGGTGGCGTAAGGCTACTCTCTCAATCGGTAGCCCTCCACTGCGCGGAGCAAGGCTATGACGTTCGAGTCAACTGCGTGCTGCCGGGGCCGATTCATACGGAAATGGTCGAAACCTATATTGAAGAGGGTGCAAAAGTGGGCCAAAGCCGTGAAGAAGTACTGCAGGGTTTTGCGAGCGTGACTCCGGTGGGTCGATTGGGTCGCCCAGAGGAAGCAGCCAACGCCATCGTATTCCTTGCCTCTGATGAGGCTTCTTTTACGTCCGGGGCAGATCTTGCGGTAGATGGCGCCATGCTCGCATAGCGCGAACAGCTTTCCGGTCCGATTTCCTGCCGCGTGAATCTGACCGACCTTAAGTTAAGACTGATTAGCGGCAAAAACTAATGTGAGGTGTATTACTTATGGCTGAAGCGGTAGGCACGCAACAAGATCCTATGACTTGCCCGATAAACCAGGTTAATACCTTCGATCCTGGTTTTTTGCAGGATCCGCACCCTTTTTACGCACGGACTCGTAAAGAGGCGCCAGTGTATCGAGATGCGGCAACGGGCATCGTCTACGTAGCAACCTACGACCTTGTTCGGCAGGTTACGCGCAAACCGGCTGTATTCTCAAATCGTTTTAGGGAAATTCTGAACGCGGGTGGGCAAAACAAGCCCTCAGAGGAAGAGCTTTCGATTCGTGCTAAGGGTGTTCCCCCGGTTGATACGATGCTGACAGCAGACCCGCCTGATCATACCCAATACAAGAAGATCGCGATGATGGCTTTTAACGCGCGTCGAGTGCAGGAAATGACAGGGTTTGTAACAGACCTGTGCCATGAACTGATTGACTTGATGCCGCAGGATGGGTGCGAGTTCAAGAAACACTTTGCCGCTCGCCTTCCAATGTACGTGATTTCACATGCGTTAGGTGTTCCTCGAGAAAAGTTTGATGAATTTGAAGCCTGGACTGACGCTTCCATACTTCAGCTGTCTGGCATGGCCGATGAACAACAGCGCCTGTGGGCTGCGAAGAAAATTCTTGAATGCCAGCAGTACTTTCTCGGTGTGATAGCGGAGAAGCGCCGCAATCCTGCAGACGACGTTATATCGGACTTGGTTCACGCGAAGCTTAGCGATAGCAGTGAGAGTGACGAGAACGGCGAGCGCTGCATGAACGATGCGGAGTTGATTTCTATCCTGCAGCAACTACTCGTCGCTGGGAATGAGACCACGGCTCATACACTCACGGCAGGCCTTCATTATCTTCTTCAGCGCCCTGATGCCTTTCGCAAGCTCTCGTCTGATCCAAGTCTGGCCAGTAACTTTGTCGAAGAGACCTTAAGGTTCCTTACTCCCACCAACAATATGTGGCGAGTTGTGCAAAGTGACGACCGCATTGGCGAAGTCGACGTATTCGCGGGAGATCTAGTCCTATTGCGCTACGGCTCTGCCAACCGCGATGAGACTGAATTTGACGCACCGGACGACTTCGATATGGATCGGGAGAATGTGCGCCGCCATGTCGCCTTTGGTTCCGGCATACACCAATGCCTAGGATCGCAGCTGGCTAGGAAAGAGATGACCATTGCCTTTCCTATTCTGCTGGAGAGACTCACGGGGCTTGAACTGGATCATTCTGGAGGTGAGTTGCAGTACCTACCCAGCGTGCTGCTGCGAGGCGTTGAGAACTTGCATATCCGGTACCAGAAGGCGTCCCGGAGCGAGTGAGGACCGGTCTACGGTAGCGAGCCGCTCCGGCGCTCGCCGACTAGTGTGAACCTGCCAGCGGTGTTAAGCAGGGGGCGGTTCCGTCTGCTTGTGATCCGGTGGTCGAAACTGCCCATTGTTGGCGCTGATTCCACCGTCAACAGGTAAGCTCACACCGGTGATGAAGGAGGCCTTAGCGGATAGCAACCAGCTGTGCGCCGTTGCGACTTCATGTGCTTGGCCCCATCGCTTCAAAGGAATACTTTGTCGCAGTGTGTCTCTCGCTGCCCCTTCAAAACCAGAGGTCATCTTCGTGGCTACGGGTCCAGGGCAAACTGCATTGATCCGAATTCCCCGGCACGCCAACTCCATCGACAGCGAACGTACCAGGTTTAGTACGGCACCTTTGGACGCGTTGTAGGTCCACATGCCTGGATCTCCGCGCAAGCCGGAAATCGACGCGGTGACCGTGAGTGCAGAGCCGGGCGCCATTTTGCTACTGGCCGCTCGAACCCCGAGGACTACACCACGCACGTTAACGTTCATCGTTTGATCATAGACTTCGAGCGATTCGCCGAGCAGATCTACCGGTAAAGCCATACCCGCATTTAACACAGCGCCGTCAAGACGCCCGAAGTGCTTCAACGCCGCTTCCACAGAGGCGAAGTTATCATCCTCTTGGGTCACATCGCAGCTGAGTGTTTCAACAGCTCTGTTACCGGTTGCCCAAGAAAAGTCTGAGCCCGCTAGATCAGTTGCCAGCACTTTTGCGCCGTCCAGGGCTAGCTCCTCGACGGTAGCTCGCCCAATACCCGATGCGGCTCCAGTCACCCAGAATACTCGATCTGCATGTAGCGCACCCATCAAGCTTTTTCCTTATTGTCGTGGACAAATATCGGCTTAGCATTGCATGGGATTAGGGCTTCCAAGCAGCTACGAGGCGCGCTCAGCCGGCATCGGAGAGGTCGCCGAATTCTCGATAAAACTCCGCACTATCAAAGTAGTCTCTCCAACGCGTGATCTTCCCATCGTCATTCAATTCGAAGACACCCATGACACGTATCGTTCGACGTTTACCGCTTATGTCGAACCAATCGGTGCGCTCACTCAGAACGACGTTACCGTTTGCTGCGGTGTGATGAGCCTCGAAGGCGGCGGCCTTAATATCCGAGAATGCAGCCAACTTCTCGCGAACTGCTGCAATACCATTGACGGTAGTAAGCGGTACATCGGTCCACTCAATATCCTCGGCCAAATACGACAGTATCTCTTCCGGGTCGTATTGGGCCCACGCCTCAAAAAAGCGTTCGATGATCTCGATCGGATTCATAGACGACTCCTTCAACGTAAGGCTTCTACTTGATCTTCAAAATCATTTTGCCATCGTTAGTGCCGGCAAACAGACGCATGAAGCTATCGAAGGCGTTTTCTAAGCCTTCATCGATGTGTTCTTCTATTACGAGCTTCCCTTCCGCTGCCCAAGCACCCATCTGCGCAGCACCCTCGCCAAAGCGATCGATGTAGTCGGAGACAAGAAGGCCTCGGATTTGCGAACGGGTCACGATCAGTTGCCAGAGGTTTCTTGCTCCTTGCCGCTCTGTGTTGTACTCACTGATGAGGCCGCACAGGCCAACGCGCGCAAAGTCATTTAGATTCATCAGACCCGCATCGAGGATTGCACCACCGACGTTTTCAAAAATGACATCGACACCTTCTGGCGCAGCAGCGGCGATGGATCCGACCAGGGCTTCGGTATCCTTGCCTTTGTAGTCGATGGCGGCATCGAATCCGTATTTCTCGGTGAGCTTGCTGCATTTTTGAAGTCCGCCGGCTATACCTACCGCACGGCAGCCGCGTATTTTCGCTAACTGGCCAACTAAGCTGCCGACCGCCCCTGCGGCGCCGGAGACGAGTACCGTGTCTCCTTCCTTTGGTTCGCAAACATCAAGGAACCCGAAGTAGGCCGTCATGCCTACCGCTCCAAAGAGAGATAGATAGTTCGTAACATTAGGTACAAGGCTTGGGTCTATCGCCTGAGTAAAGCCACCCTCGACGGCTAAGGAGTAGTCTTCTAAACCATTCAGCCCCATTACCCATTGGCCCTCGGTAAATCCGTCCGCTTTAGATTCTTCGACGATACCGATGGTAGTAGCTCTGACCGGGTGACCAAGCGGGATAGGGGGCATGTAGTTGCCACTCTCGTCCATCCACCCGCGCATTGCAGGATCCAGCGAGGCGTAGTGGTTTCGAACCAGAAACTGCCCTTTGCTAAGAACGGGAGTATCGACGGTCTGGAGTTCAAAGTCCTCAGCGACGGGCGTTCCGTCAGGACGCCTTCTCAATAAGAATTGTCGGTTAGCTGTCATCGATTAATACCCCACGCATTCTTTTTGTAAGCTTCGTAACGCGATCTGCATGCTCTACCACAGCACGCCGAAGCAGGAGCGCACCTCGATCGCAGTGCAAGCTTGGAGCAGGCAAAAAAACCGAGCGATTCGGCTTCTGTTTGTCCCTGCCTTCGGGGATAATGAAAACAAACATAAATGTTTTTGTCTATAAGAAGAGGGATCTCCTATGGGTACTCGTACACGGCAGTGGCTTCTGAATGGCCATCCGCGCGGAAGAAACATAATCGATGACGACTTCCAGTTGGTTGAAATTGAACTGAAGGATCCAGGGGCGGGTGAAATGCTGCTAGCCACCCGATACTTGAGCTTTGATCCGGCACAAAAGGGCTGGATGGAGAATATCGCCGACTATGTTGCTCCGATGGCTATTGGAGATGTAATGCGTGGGGGAGCAATCTGTGAGGTGCTCGAGTCGAACGACGGCAAATTCGCGGTTGGTGATCTCGTGTTTGGCACAACCGGCTGGACCGAGCACTTGCTGCACGATGGGAAAGAGCTGGTGAAAGTTGAAACGGGTCTCTCACCAACGTCGGTACTTTCTGTTTTGGGTACTACGGGACTTACC
>JBCCQO010000188.1:0-6753 GCA_039024595.1 Pseudomonadota bacterium
AAAAACCGCCGCACGACTAAGGTCGCACTACTGCTGCTCTTTAGCATCACGGCGAAGCGTGGGGCCGAGCCTAACCAACACTGTCTCATCGAGCCACTTATTTTACTCAATCAGCTTCTACTCAATTAGCGTGCCGTCTTCGTTATGAATAGCAATCGGATATCTACCATTAGCCTGATGTGTTTTTTCCTCTTGGCCTGGGTACCCATGGGCCAGCAAGAATTTCTCATCGATCATTGGATGAAGCTTGGGGCGTTTATTGCGCTTATTATCATTTTCTTCGCATTCAAAATACGCGACCCCGCCTCGAATAAATGGTCGGAAGATGTCTTTCTGATGGCCTGTTTACTAACCGCGTCGTATTTGGCGCATCAAGTGGAAGAGCACTGGGTCGACTTACTCGGGCGCGAATACCCGCTCTATGACATTCTGAACAGCCTGATTGCGTCAATTTTCGGCGAGGAGAAGTATGGAATTTTAACTCGCAGCGGCATCTTCTACGTTAATGCTGGTATGGTTTGGACTGCAGGCTTCCTGGCAATTCTTACGAGTCCGAACCGGTTGTTTCCTAGCCTAGCTATGGCTGGGATCATGCTGGTAAATGCCATCGCCCATGTTGCAAACACTCTAGCTACCTTTAGCTACAACTCGGGCTTATTCACCGCGATCGTCCTCTTTTTTCCATTGAGCATTGCGTTCTTCGTATCAATGTACCGTGCTCGCGAAGCCAGTCTCAGCGTGATCCTGTGGGCAATTGCTTGGGGGTTCTTCGGACATGTCCTTCTTTTTGGCGGGTTGTTTGCTGCAAACGTCTTAGGCCTGGTACCAATCTGGGCTTACTACTTGGCGCTCGTTTTGTGGGGCGGTCTGCCAACACTGCTGGAAAAATATCTTCGACTGCCCCCTTGGAGTGACGGGCAGTTGGGGAGTCCATCCTAGCGGAAGCCCTGATCCTCTCTTAACAAGGCAGGGCGACAGGCACTGTTTTAAATTACGACTGCTTGGTGCGCAACCCTATTCGTGTACCTGACATCCCGATTTCAAAGAATTGAGTAGAGCGAGCGTTGTCGCGTCAGTAATGTCCGAAAACGGTAACCATGCACGTGACTACTTGTTGGTAAGTACACTGCGTCCAAACGCGAGGGAAACCAACAAGTACTGGCCTTAGGGTACTTCCCCCTTACGCCTCGCTAATCGGCCAGTGCAATGGCTATCGCTTGCTCCGTCACGCGGCGCGTAAACTTGGAACTACTGCCCGACACAACCTGCGCTAACGCGCCATCGATCAAAGCAGTGAGCAGTTGCGCGCGCATGCGTCGCTCACTTGCTGGAACTTCTGGCTTGAGCTGTTTGATCACGGCTTCTAGAGCTTTGTAGTGCCTCTCATAAATATCTTGGTAAAGAGCACGAAAGTTCTGCCTATGTAGCTGGTAGAGATTGAGCATAGCGTAGACCGCTGCACCATCCTCTTTTAGCCAACGGGAAAGCAGGCGCTCTAAAATGCTTTCAAGTGCTGCTCTTGCTTCGACACTGTTGGCAAGTTGATCCTCAATTACACGGATATCCCCAATGGACTCACGCTGTATCACCGCGAAAAGCAGTTCTTCCCTAGACTTGAAGTAGTACTGAAGATTACCAAGCTTCATGTCGCAGGCTGCGGCGATGTCACGCATTACGAGGTGATCTAACCCCTTCTTCACAAGGACATCGCGAGTCTTTAGGAGAATCCTATCTCGAACTTCCTGTCCTTTTTTAGTCAGCTGCTTGTCTTCCACTCAACCTCCTGCCCATAAATCGATTAGGGAACGTCCACATATTATTAGGTCATTGACATATATATGTTATTGACCTATTTTAACAAATATCCCAGGGAGGCTCTTAGGTGCCGTCGCATTCTACCGCTCCCAGGGTCTATCAGTACTGGCTGAAACAACTGCGCCAAAAACCAGCCCGTCAGGAATTCCGCCAGAATTCCTGATGGGCATGATTCTTACCAATGGAGGCACAATGCTTTGAAAGTCCAGTCGATACTGATCGCTGGTGGCTACGGCGTTGTTGGCGCAGAAATCGCACACCTGGTGCGCAAACATTATCCGGAAGTCGAGATTTTACTTGCGGGACGAAACCCACGAGTAGGAGATCAATTAGCAGATCAGCTAGGGTTTGCGAGAACGGTGGCCTTGGATACGTCGGACCTTGACCCACTAGGTGAAGTAACAAAGCTTCCCGATCTGATACTCGCTGTGGTCAATGATCATGAAGATCAACTGATGCTGTCCTGCGTTCGCCGCGGGATCGCCTACATTGACGTAACGCGGTGGACCGAGCGCATGCGCAGTGCAATCGAACGTCTAGATCGGGAACCAAGCGTACGGGCACCTGTCGTTTTCTCTTCCTCATGGATGGCTAGCGTAGCGGCAACGGTAGCGGCAGGATTTGCACGAGAGTTCTCCAACATAAACCGGATCGATGTTGGCATCCTGTACGCGCAAGAAGATAGAGCCGGTCCAAACTCCGTCGAGTACATGGACCGCATGCACCTGCCCTTCGAAGTAGTTGAGAACGGACAACGGCTTATGGCCAAGCCTTTCAGAGCAGCACACAAGACCGAATTCCCAGGTACTGGAACCTATAAGCTGTATCGCTTCGATACGCCCGATCAGTTCACGCTGCCTTCCATCACGAATGCGAAGAGCGTGGCGGCACGAATAGGTTTCGATGATGCGATATCTGGACCACTTCTTAGTGGAATGGTGAAATCGGGCATCTGGCGACTGATCTCGGGGAGAGCTTTCACCGGTCTTCGCCACGGTCTTCTGTTTAACCCCGGTAAGGGTGCGCCGCATCGAGTTAGAATCGATATTAGTGGTGAAACCAGTAATAGCGGGCACTCAACACGTAGTTGGCTCATCGTAGATTTCGAAAGTCAGACCCACATGACTGCTATGGGGGCGCTTATTCAAATCGATAGGCTAATGCGGGAAAAAGAAGGCGTAGAACCTGGAGGTGTGCAGATTGCCGAGGCCGTTACAGACCTGAACCACTGCCTTCAGTTACTGGAAGAAAACGGTGTTGCTGTGACTGAAATACTCTGAAGTTCGTATCCAATTGGAAAGCAACCGGAGATGGAACTTCGCGCACTTTTCGATCGTGCTCCTATTCGACGCAGATTGTCGAACGTGCGACCGCCTGGTTCGTAGCCACTTGCACAACTTAGTAAAAACAGCGAGTTACGGGAACTCTTTTGCCCTCGGAAGCTTCAGTTTTCACGCCTAATTCCGTGATTTCGGCTAATTTTTACCCCGTAATTTGCCCCACCGAACTTACCGCAATCAACTTGCATTAATGTGTATTCGTTTGTAATTTTAAGCGCATGAATAGTAAGCAGCTCATCAAAAAACTGAAAGCCGATGGCTGGGTAAAGGTGGGCGGTAAAGGCGACCATGAGAAGTTCAAACATGCGGAGAGGCAAGGTCACGTTGTAATCCCTCATCCACGCAAAGACCTTCCCGTTGGGACGCTGCGAAACATTTACAGGCAGGCCGGCTGGGACTGGCCGCCCAAGTAAGTCAGGAGGTAATTAATGCTCTATCCCGTTTATGTTCATCACGGCGATGATGGCCATGCTCATGGCGCCACGGTTCACGACTTCCCAGGCTGCTTCTCTGCTGCCGATAATTGGCGGGACATTGCCGCGAGCGTGCAAGAGGCTGTTGAGGTTTATTGCGATGGTGAGGATTTGGATATCCCTGCCCCTACCCCGCTAGATGTACTTCAAGATGTTGAGGGGTATGAGGGTGGTACTTGGGCTATGATCGATATTGATGTTGATAAGCTCGATACACGCAAAGAGCGCGTGAACCTTACTATCCCCCGTAACGCGTTAAGGGAGATCGACCAGTATGCCGCTAGTAAAAACATGAAACGATCCGGCTTTATGGTTGCCGCGGCACTGAAGGAGGCAAGAGGCGGGTAGCCCATTTATTCTAATGGGCACCCTCTGAAACAGGACGGCCTTGTCTTTAGATGAGGCTTTTTGGGCTATGGCGCGCCCGGCACGATCGATGACTAAAGCCTTTGGGCTTTAGTCACCCTACGGGCGTCCTCGGCCTTCGGCCTGCGGGCGTCTAAACTGCTCCTATGCGTCGCAGTTTTTCGAACGAGCACGTTCTTCGGCTGGACTCCCCATAACGCAAAAAGCCCCGTCTTTCGACGAGGCTTTTTGCGTTATGGCGCGCCCGGCACGATTCGAACGTGCGACCGCCTGGTTCGTAGCCAGGTACTCTATCCAGCTGAGCTACGGGCGCGAGGGCTGCGGACTATAGGTTTCGACCCGAATACTGTCAAGGCTGCGTAACGGAGCCATCCAAGAACCCATCGCCGCTCGAGAAGAACAAGCGGAAGGGTACTCGCTGGTCCTTTTTGAACTTTACCAAGAGGCCGTAGTTGTCGTTGTCGTAATCATCGACCCACTGGGTCTCCATTTCCGGCAAGATATCCGGCATCTCAAATTCTTCTGGAGCCTGACCGACTACGCGCACTTCCTCCATATCCGAATCGTCTCCCATCGATTCTTTAGGGATGGCGATCATCGCTTTGCGCTCTCCAGTAGAGGCGTCGAAGCTGACGTCCATGACTTCCGCGCCTAATTTAGCGCCTCTGTGTCCTTTGACGAGTTCAAGCCAATCGCTTTCCATGCCGATGGATTGCGCTTGAACACCTCCCACGATACCAAGCACCACGCCAAAGCTTGCCGATTTCACTAAATTCAGGGTGTTCATCAAGTTGTACCGCCCTTTTTCACTATCGGATAGCTACAGATTAGCCTGAATGGCTCGGTTCGTCAGCTTCGTCTTACGATGACGCTTAGGTAAAGGCGAGTCTCAGAATCCCGATGACGCTGACGGAAAGCAAGGCCCCTCCAAGAATCCTAAAGAAAATCGCCGTATCGGCATTCATGCTGTAACGATGAAAACGCAGGCCCAAGAGGTGACCGATAAAGGCGCAGGGCAGCAACCAAAGATGGTGAATCCACTGCAAATCCACTCCGGTTATGACAAAAGCGATGAGCTTAAGCCCGACAAGAACGAACCAGAGAACGAATAGGGTGTCTCGCAATTGTTCTTTGGGCATGCGACTGGCCGCGATGGGCACGACCAGCGGCGCTGCAATCAGTGAGACGCCGCTGACGTACCCGCCTAACATGATTAAGAATGCATCAACCTTTTTACTACCGCTTTTAAAGGGCTTGGCGAGGAGGTAGCTCATGCCGTAGATCGTGAGCGTGCAGAAGATAAAGGTGCTGACCAGCGGTCCGGGCAGCGTGATCACGCCAGCTACGCCAATCAACTTGGGCACAATCATCAGCGGGAAAGCGTAGCGCAGAAACTTCCAATTAACGGTATTTATGCTGCGGCCACTTCTCCGCTCGCGCCTGTGCGTTTGCCAAACGGTTACCCCAGAAAAGAACAACAGATGTACAGAGATTATCGGTAGGAAGAGAAGCGGCTCATCTCGAATCGTAAGCAAAAAGGGCAAGGTCAACACCGCGCCCCCAAAGCCCAGGCCCGAGCGCACAAAACCGCCCCACACAAACAAAAGACCAATGATGGCTAGCTCCCAGGGAAGGAGGCCGTTCATAGAGCTGCTTTTAGACTAGTTGAACGCGTTCTTCTGAGGTACCGCCGAGGCCGCTAGCTGTCGCTTACATCGAGATAGCCGCGTTCGATGGCGGTCTCAAGCGCGTTAACCGCTGCGCGAAGCTCTTCGTAGGCTTCTCGTCTTTGTGCTAATTCCGAAATTTTATCCGGCGATGGAAAATCGGGGGCGCCGTCACCGATCGACAGTAGCTGCTCGATGTAGCTTAGTCGTGCTTGCGCCGCCAAAGTAACGACCGGCTTCAGGTCCGCTATTTTTAACGCCGGAATCGGCGGGTTCATTACCTGACGATTCACGTCCCGACGAAGCTTCTCTAGTTCTAGAAGTAGACGATTCCCTTCATTTGTTTGCATCAATGACCTCATCGGCACACGAGAATTTATCGTAATTGTACCAGCCCCATACTATTCGAAGGTTGTGTTTCCTCGGCTGTCAACGGCTAGCCACTCCCTGAGGAAGAGAGTAGGTTTGCGCGCTTCTTATTATGTTTGCTGGGAGGAGGCTTGCCGTGCGTTGGGCGGGCACTTCCACTGAAGAGTTACAGAAGGAGTGGATCATTGAGTTTCTCTAAAGCTACGGCCGTAGACACCGGCGAGCGCCCCTACAAAGCAGAGATCGCTGCGGGCTGGGACATCGGAGGCAATGCGAATGGCGGCTACCTGCTAGCCATTGGCGCAAGAGCAATGGCCGCTGCAGCTGCCAGGCCTCACCCTCTCTCAATGACCGCTCATTTCTTATCACCAGGCAGAGTTGGGCCTGTGTCGATCGACCCGCAAATAGTAAAAGTTGGCCGCAGGTTAACCACGGTACGGGCGACAATGCAGACGGAAGACAAACCACTCATCGAGCTCCTGGGATCTTTCGGAGATCTGAACGAACTGGAGGGGCCTGCGCGCGTAGATGCAACTCCTCCAGACCTGCCCCCGCCAGAGGAATGTGTCCGCTCTCAGCCTAGGCAAGACACGGCTGCGCCTCCCCAACTCATGAGCAAGATTGATCTGCGACTTCATCCAGAAGATGCGAAGTTTGCGACGGGTGAACCGACCGGCACCCCCTTAGTTCGTGGCTGGGTTCGCCATATAGAGGGTGAACCGC
>JBCCQO010000189.1:0-6746 GCA_039024595.1 Pseudomonadota bacterium
AGCGGGTAAACGCAGTGCATTGCTTGAGCAGCAACGACCTCATCTGTTTACCACCCGTGTCGCCAACGTTCCTCCGGGTGAGGAAATCGCTGTCCGTGTCGAGATGGTGCTGCCCATCGCTTTTGGTGATGGCGAATTCTCGTTGCGCTTTCCAACCACGATAACCGCTCCCTTTATGCCAGGTATCGCGCTCGAGCAGGAGTCAGAGGGGAAAACGGCTTGGCTTCCGCTGAATGGTTCCGGTTGGGCGCTCGCTACCGATGAGGTTCCGGATGCTCCGCTAGTCAGTGCACCACAGGTGCGAGCATCTTTGGCTTCAAGCAATCCTAGAAATGCTCTCTCTTTCGCGATGAGTCTACGCACTGGTATTCCTGTGGCGGCTATCCAATCCCGCTACCACGAGCTCGCGGTGGAGCGTGTCGGCGACGTCTTCGAAATCGCGTTTAAAGAGCAGTTTGCAGAAATGGACCGGGATTTGGTGCTGAGCTGGCGGTCGCAGGCCAGCTCGCTACCACAAGCTGCGGTGTTTACGGAGCGCTTTGAACAGGAAGACTACGCCTTACTTATGGTGCTTCCACCGCAGCAGCAAATAGCAGCGAAGCCAGTGCCGCGAGAGCTCACCCTCGTGCTGGACGTATCAGGCTCAATGCAGGGTGAGCCGATTCGGCAAGCGAAAGAGAGTGTTCTTCATGCGCTAGCCACGTTATCACCCCAAGACCAGTTCAATATTATTGTGTTCAATGATCGCCACGCGTCGCTATTTGGCGGGCGGGCACCAGCGAGTGATGGGAATCTTGCGCGGGCGCGCAACTTTGTGCAGAGCTTGAGTGCCGGCGGGGGGACGCAAATGATGCCGGCCTTGCAGTCCGCTCTGCGGCAAGCGCCCTCGCAGGAGGAGGCTACTGTCCAGCACCTTCGGCAGGTGATCTTTATCACCGACGGAGCGGTGGGAAATGAAGAGGCTCTGCTCGCCATGCTCGAACAGGAGCGCGGTAGCGCTCGATTATTTACCGTGGGTATCGGAAGCTCGCCGAACAGCTACTTTATGCAAAAGGCCGCGGAAGCGGGGCGTGGATCGTCCGTGTACATTGCCCGTCCCAGTGAAGTGGCTCCGGCGCTCAAACGACTCTTCACCCGTATCGATACGCCCATGGCGACCGACTTGCAGGTGACCTGGCCCGAATCGGTAGAGCCCTTTCCGTCCCGCATACCGGATCTCTATGCGGGACAGCCCCTATTACAAGTCGCCCGATTTGATGGCGTCGAAGCGGCCGGAGTTGTGCGCGTACTCGGTCGTGTTGGCGAACGATCTTGGGAGCGTCAGCTAACCCTACCGCAGGCACACGAAGGAGAGTTGGTCGCTCACAGCTGGGCTCGCAGCAAACTTGCTGCCATTCTCACGGAAGGGCGGCGCGGCTCCTCCGCTGAGACAACCCGAAGCCTAGCGTTACCGCTGGCCTTGAAATACCAACTTGCCTCCCCTTATACGAGTTTCGTTGCAGTCGAGGACATTGCCGTTCGACCGGAGCAAGCCGCTGTCAAAGCAGCGCAGGTTCCCAATGTGGTGCCTAAAGGACAGGCGCCTCAAGCGTTCGCAATGGCGCAGGGGAGCACCGCTGGCTTACTTAGCATTTACCTCGGGTGCTTCTTCGCTTTCGTCGGCGCAGTAGCTTACTCAATGAACCGAGCCGAGCCGTGTTGATGAACCGCAGAGCTAACCCGTCGTTCACCGCTATCGCTCCAATCTGTCGAATGCTGTCCTACGACGTACCAACACGATTCGTGGGTCGTCGCCTGATTGGTTCGCTAGTTAGCTTGGCCCCCAAGTTGCGCGCACAGTGGAGATTAGGATTGGTCGCACTGGCTCTGCTTGCCTCGCTCGCGCAATTTGCGTCTGCCGGAATGATTTATGCCAAAGCCTGGCTAGCCCCTCTTTTAATCGCCGACGCCTTTAGTCGCTCTTTGGCCAGCGGTGATCGGGTCAAGCCATGGCCTTGGGCTGATACTCACCCGGTCGCGCGCCTGGAGGTCCCTCGCCTCGCGGTTGAGCGATTCGTTATGGACGGAGACAGCGGCCATGCGATGGCTTTTGGCGCCGGAATGGCCGGAGGGACTCGGCCTGGAGAACCGGGGATGGTGATGGTCGCAGGACACAGAGACACGCACTTTCGCTTTTTGTCGGGCGTACAACAGGGGGATGAGATTACGCTTGATTACGAAGGACAGGAATACCGATACAGAGTGTTCGCGACGGTCATCGCCGATGCTAAATCGGGTTTTATTCCCACTCTGATGCCCGCGCAAGGTCTGCTTTTAGTGACCTGCTACCCTTTCGACGAAGTCATTCCCGGCGGTTCGCAGCGTTACGTCGTTGTTGGCGAGCGAATTTGGCCGCAAGCGCTGCCACTATTGTCACGCCCCAGCGCGAGATCGTTGATTAGGGCGACTTAAGAGGCGCTGAAGAAGCCTTAAAAAACAAAGGCTTTCGTGTATTTTCGGGCTTGAGAAACAAAAAAAACGGCTTATAATCCGCTCCCTCACGATTCCGCGTGCTTTGAAGCCCTGCCCGTTTGGTCAAGCCGTTTTGGCGATCCTGGTTCTTATGACCCTGCGTGAAGCTGAATTTGAGTCCCAAGCGATTGGGATTCGTGCTTTCGTTGCGCGTTGAGATGGTAACAGTGATCAAAGCCCGCTAGGGGCGACGTAGTGGAGATGGACAATCAGTAAAGATAGCGGTAAGGGCAAGCGTGCTCTGACCAATGATGAAATTGAGGCGAGCCAAGTTCGCCTGATAGGCGCAGACGGCGAGCAGGTGGGCATTGTTCCAATCGCCGAAGCAAGAGCGGCTGCGGAAGCAGTATCTATGGATCTTGTTCTCATCGCCGATCAATCCGATCCCGTGGTCTGTAAGGTCATGGATTATGGGAAGCACGTTTTTGAAGCTAAAAAGCAAAAGAATGCGCAGAAAAAGAAGCAGCGACGAACGCAGCTTAAGGAAATGAAATTTCGTCCTGGAACGGAAGAAGGCGACTACCAAGTCAAGCTGAAAAACCTGGTGCGCTTTCTTGAAAATGGTGACAAAGCCAAAGTCACGCTTCGTTTTCGTGGACGAGAGATGGCCCATCAGGAAATTGGCATGGAGTTGCTCAAGCGCGTTGAGGCTGACCTCACAGAGCTTGGTAACGTCGAGCAGTTTCCAAAGATGGAAGGGCGTCAGATGACCATGGTGATCGCGCCGAAGAAACGTACGCACTAGCTTCCGACGAACACCTCGCCGACTTTGTAGCGAGGTTTCCGACTTAGCGTAGTGCAAACGTAGAGCAGGTATCGGAAAGGTTTATCGGATAGTCATCGCAGCTTGTAGAGACTTCCGATAGCGCACCACAAACGCAGTACTGCCTAAGACGCAGGAAAGCAAAGGGTGCAAGAGACTGGCGACAGTGGCCCGTGAATGCCCTGATTGCCGACCACGGAGCAGTGGTGTCGGGTTTTGTATTCAAGTTTTGTACTTAAGCAGACCCGTTAAGCAGCAATGCAAACATCGCAAATATCGCTACAGCCCGAACGAGCTGCGATGCGGTAATTGGCGGTAATAGTTAGACAGATAGTGTTTGCACAGATCGCTTGCTACTGGCTCCGAATCCATCCACGGCTGATTTTGGCCTGGCGATGGGAGCCCGGCCGATACCGACATTAGGTTGACCGACGCGTTTAACAGGCGGCCGGTCTTGTTTGGAGTAGTAGAAATGCCAAAAGCAAAAATTCACAGCGGCGCAGCAAAGCGCTTTAAAAAAACAGCGGGCGGCTACAAGCGCAAGAGTGCGCATAAGAGCCACATCCTTACGAAGATGACGACAAAGCGTAAGCGCCAGTTGCGAGGAACCTCCTTGGTTCACAAAAGCGACGAGGTGCTCATCGACCGTATGCTGCGGACCAAGTAGTCAAGATTCTAGAAGGAGAGTTTTATGCCCCGCGTTAAACGAGGTGTCGTCGCCCATCGACGACACAAGAAAATTTTAAAGCAAGCTAAAGGCTACTACGGAGCTCGTTCGCGCGTGTTCCGCGTCGCCAAGCAAGCGGTGACCAAGGCCGGTCAATACGCCTACCGTGATCGTCGCCAGCGCAAGCGTCAGTTCCGCTCCTTGTGGATTACACGCATCAATGCGCAGTCCCGAGCGAACGGCTTGACCTACAGCAAGCTGATCAACGGTTTGAAGCGCGCGGAGATCGGTCTCGATCGACGCGTACTTGCTGACCTAGCTGTGCATGACAAGCCTGCTTTTGCAGCGATCGTGGAGCAAGCGAAAGCGGCGTTGCCCGCTTAAGCCAATCCCGCCGGTGGCACAGACGGCCACTGGATCGCTTGCAACACGCTAAATCCGAAAGGGGAAGGGCCTGGCTCTTCCCCTTTTTTTCTGGCAAACGCAACGCACTACGATTGTTAGCTCAAAGGAGCGCTACCGACCACACGGTGGATATGAAAACGGTATGGATGACTTAGAACAACTGGCAGAACAAGCGCACGGGGCGATTTCCGCCGCGGCTGACGGTAAGGCTCTTGAGGACCTTCGTGTCGAGTACCTGGGCAAGAAAGGCAAGATCACGGTGTTGTTGAAGAGTCTATCTAGCCTGGAGCCAGAGCGTCGTCGAGAAGCAGGTGCGCAAATCAACGGCGTCAAACAGTCTCTTCAGACCCTAATTGGTGAGAAGAAGGCCGCCCTGGAAGCGGCGGCGATCAACCAGAAACTTGCAGCCGAAAAAATCGATGTAACGCTGCCGGGTAGGGGGTCGCAGACAGGCAGGCTACACCCTGTTACCCGTACCATAGAACGAATAGAAGACTTTTTTACCAGCGCTGGCTTCTCCGTTGCCGACGGGCCTGAGCTGGAGGACGACTACTATAATTTTGAAGCCCTGAACTTTCCGCCGCATCATCCTGCGCGCGCGGAACACGATACTTTTTTTGTCGATGAAAGGACTGTGTTACGTACGCACACCTCGCCGGTTCAGGTTCGGGTAATGGAAAACAGTGAGCCTCCGCTCCGCATTATTTGTCCCGGCCGGGTCTATCGCTGCGATTCCGATCTCACGCACACCCCTATGTTTCATCAGGTCGAGGGGCTGCTCGTGGACGAAAAATCGAGCCTTGCCGATTTAAAGGGTTTGATCGAACGTTTTCTCCAGGTGTTCTTTGAAGAGGAACTGAAGATTCGATTCCGTCCTTCCTATTTTCCCTTCGTTGAGCCCGGTGCCGAGGTCGATATTCAGTGCATGCAATGCACCGATAGCACCAAGCCCAGTTGTCGCGTGTGCAGCAAAACCGGCTGGCTTGAAGTGATGGGTTGCGGGATGGTGCACCCGCGCGTCTTCGAGATGTCGGGAATCGATCCAGAGCGCTACTCGGGCTTCGCTTTCGGTATGGGCGTGGAGCGTCTCGCGATGCTGCGCTATGGCGTGAATGATCTGCGCATGTTCTTCGAGAACGATCTGCGCTTTTTGGCCCAGTTTTAAGCACGAAGCGGGAGACTATAGCTATGAAAATAAGCGAAGCCTGGCTCCGTGAATGGGTTGATCTTACGGTAGACACCGATGCGCTCGCTCATCAGCTCACTATGGCTGGATTGGAGGTAGAGGCCGTCGAGCCAGTAGCTGGTGCCTTCGATGGGGTGGTCGTTGGTGAAATCATTGACGCGCAGCCGCATCCCAATGCGGATAAATTGCAGGTGTGTACCGTCAACGACGGAAACTCCGAGCACCTCCAAATCGTCTGCGGCGCGCCCAATGCGAGGGTTGGACTCAAAGCGCCGTTGGCGAGAGTCGGTGCGGTACTCCCGGGTGACTTTGCAATCAAAGAAGCGAAGCTCCGAGACGTGGTATCGCAGGGAATGCTCTGCGCTGCTAGCGAGCTGGAACTCTCCGACGATAAGCAGGGGCTGCTCGAGCTACCGGCTAATGCCCCCGTCGGGGAGTCACTTCGTGACTACTTGTCTCTAGAGGATCATTCCATAGAGATCGGGCTAACACCCAACCGTTCTGACTGCCTGAGTGCGCGCGGCATCGCTAGGGAAGCCGCTCTTGCCAACCAAGCTAGCCTTAAACAACCGACCATAGACCCGGTGGCAGCACAGACGGACGTCGAATTTCCTGTAGATCTTCAGGCTCCCACGGATTGCCCCAGGTATCTTTGTCGGGTGGTAGAAGGGGTCGACCTCTCTCGACCGACCCCGCTGTGGATGCAGGAGAAGCTTCGTCGTTGTGGGGTCCGTTCCATCGACGCGGCGGTCGACATTACTAACTACATTTTGCTGGAACTGGGTCAGCCAATGCATGCCTTCGACCTGGACAAACTGCAGGGCGGCATCGTGGTTCGCCACGCGCAGCAAGGCGAAAAGATCCGGTTATTGAATGATCAGGAAATCGAGCTCAACTCGGACAACCTGGTCATCGCCGATCGACAAAGGGCCGTCGCCCTAGCGGGAATCATGGGTGGCGCTGACTCTGCGGTGGGTGAGGGCACCACGCGTCTTCTGCTCGAATCTGCTTTTTTTGCGCCCGCACCGCTTAGCGGTAAGGCACGCGCGTACGGCCTGCACACGGATTCCTCGCACCGCTTTGAACGCGGGGTAGACTACGAACTGCAACGGAGCGCCTTAGAACGCGCCACGCAGCTCTTGCTTGCTATTGTTGGAGGAGAGGCCGGTTCGATTACGGAGGCAGTCGCGGCTACTGCGTTACCGTCTCCGGAG
>JBCCQO010000190.1:0-6671 GCA_039024595.1 Pseudomonadota bacterium
CACGCGCTGGCGTTGGCTGCGCGGGGTGCCAAGGTCCTGGTAAACGATCTCGGTGGCGACACGCGCGGTGCGAGTGGCGGTAGCGTGTCGGCCGCCGATTCAGTGGTAGAAGAAATTCGCTCTTGCGGTGGCGAGGCGGTGGCGTGCTATGACTCGGTCCTCAACGGGCAGGCAATTGTAGACGCCGCCCTCGATGCCTTCGGTACCGTTGATATCGTCATCAATAACGCGGGCATTCTTCGCGATAAAAGTTTTCTGAAAATGGAACCGCAAGACTGGCAAGCGGTGCTCGACGTCCATCTCCAGGGGAGTTATTCGGTCACACGAGCAGCCTGGCCCGTCTTGATGGAGAAGGCTTATGGTCGGGTACTGTTTACGACCTCCGCCGCAGGTATCTACGGCAACTTTGGCCAGGCAAACTACTGCGCCGCCAAGTTGGGTATCCACGGCTTATCCCAATGTCTTGCGGTCGAAGGTCGCAAGAAGCACGTTTACGTGAACACCATTGCTCCCCTCGCGGGGTCACGTCTTACAAAAGGGTCGATGCCCGATGCGCTTTTCGACCAGCTCAAGGTGGAGCAGGTCACGCCGCTCGTGGTCTACCTATGCAGCGAAACCTGCCAGGAAAGCAAAGGTCTCTTTGAGGTCGGCGCCGGCTACGTAGGGCGACTGAGGTGGGAGAGGACCGTGGGCGGAATTTTTGACACCCGTTCCGGACTCAGCGCAGAAACCATCGCTGCCGGTTGGAGTCGAGTCAATGACTTCGACCAGGTCGATCACCCTCGGGAGGCAACGGATTCGATAAAGCCCGTTCTTGCAGCGATCAACAATCCGCCCCGCGGAGGAAACGAATTCATCGATTTAGACGCCGCCTTTAGCGGCGAGCTTGTTCTCGAAAATGCCTACGATGAGCGCGATCTAGCGCTATATGCGCTTGGCATCGGCATGGCGAGGGATCCCAATGATGCCAGCGAGCGACGCTATGTTTACGAGTTGGACTCCGATTTTGCTGCCTTTCCCGCCTATGCGGTTATACCCCAGCTAAGTGCCATGCTGGCTGCGGCTAAAAACAATTCGCTAGAGTTACCCGGCTGCAAGTTCGGCTTTGATCGGCTACTCCACGGTGAGCAATACACCAAGGTTCTACGTCCTCTGCCGCGTCAAGCTCGCCTCTCGCACAGCTTTAAGGTCAAGGAAGTCTTTGATAAGGAGCCGAACGCCCTTGTGGTGTTTGCGGTTACCACCAGTGACGCGACGACCGGGGAGGAACTGGTGTACAACGAAATGACCGCATTCATCCGCGGCGCCGGCGGCTGGGGAGGCGATCGGGGACCAAGTGAGCCGGCGAACGTCGCGCCGGAGCGAGAGCCGGATTTGATTGTTGAGGACGCTACTGATGCGAATCAGACGCTTCTCTACCGTCTCTCTGGTGACTGGAATCCACTGCATGCGGATCCGGCTTTTGCCAAGGCCTTTGGTTTCGAGAAGCCAATCCTACACGGAATGTGCACTTTCGGATTTGCTGTTCGCCACGTTCTTAAATCCTTCGCAGACAACGATGGACGACTCTTCAAGGACGTTAAAGTCCGTTTTGCTAAAACCGTGTACCCCGGCGAAACCCTGATTACGCGCATGTGGAAAGAAAGCGACACCCGCATAATTTTCGAGATGCGTGTCAAAGAGCGGGATGAGTTGGTGATTTCCAATGCGGCGGTCGAGCTGCATGCGGAGGTGCCCCAGCAAGCGGGCATGGCTGCGGACACCGTCGAAGCGTCTACGGATGGCCCAGGCGCCGAAGCCGTTGTTGTAATGCTTCAGGAATACCTGCGTCGAAATCCAGAGCTGGCGGCCAGCATCGGGACCACCTATCAATGGCACATTAAGGATCCGGACCTGGACTTTGTACTTGACCTCAAAAGCGATCCCGGCAGTGTCTACCTAGGTACGGCAGCACACGACACTGCCCTGGAGATGTTGCAGTCCGATCTGATGGAGATGATGCGCGGTGGTAGTGATGCCACTTCGATGTACTTTGCGGGCAAACTCAAGATCAGCGGCGACGTGCTTGCCTCGCAGAAGCTCCAGTTTTTAGCGGATATGGATCCCGCAGAGGCCGCTGAGCTGCTGGAATCCGCTTCTGTAAATCAACGCGTCGAAAGCGATGACAGCCCAAAGATTGGCTCGAGCCGAACACGGTCCGAACAGGAAGCTGTCAGTACCGGGGCGGAATCGGAAGTAGACCAAGCGCTTGTCGCCCAACTTGATGGCCTCTTGCGCGGCGGCCTCAACCAGCTTTCGCTCTCGCTGCCCTCGCGAGGGCGGGTGCAGCTGTCCCTTCGCGATGAGTCGGCCCACTGGGTGCTCGACTTCGATAGCAAGCCACCGACAGTGAAAGGCTTACCCAGCAGCGATGCAGATACCTTGGTTGTAGGAGATGCGGCTGCTTTATTGGCCCTTGTTAACGCCCAGAGGTCCTTGGAAGAGCTGTTTCAGCAGGGCGCGGTTCGGGTTGATGGCGATATGAATCTGTTTAAGGCGCTGGCATCGGACCGTGCCGCCTGAGTCACCGTTAGGAATTTGCGCGATGAGTGCGTTTTGAGCAAGTCGCTAGCGGAAAAGCTCTTGCAGGAAACGTTTGTGCAGGAAAAGTTGGAGTGGTGAAAGTCGTGGTAGGAAAAGGCTCCCCAGGAAAGAGTGCTGAGGAAAGAGTACTGAGAAAAGAGATCTGGTGAAAGAAGAGTACTGGGGAAAGGCTCCGTCGGAAGAAGATAGATAGGAAGAGGAAGAAGGCCAATGCAACGAGAGGTACAAGTTTGCGGAGTCGCGATGACGCCCTTTAGGAAGCCGGGCGAAAGTGACGGTTATGAGGTCATGGCGGAGCATGCAGGCCGCGATGCCTTGCGCGATGCGGGCATCGACTATAAAGACGTCGAGCAGGTGTATGTGGGTTACGTATTCGGCGAGTCCACCTGCGGGCAAAGAGCCGTATACGGGCTTGGCCTGAGCGGTGTTCCAATCATTAACGTCAACAACAATTGTTCGACCGGCTCTACGGCCTTGTTCCTTGCTCGGCAGGCGATTGAAAGCGGTGCGGCTGAATGTGTCCTCGCCCTCGGTTTTGAGCAAATGGAACGGGGTGCGCTGGGAAGTAAGTACACGGACCGGGAAACACCAATGGGGCCGCACGTGCGCATGATGAGCGATGTGCAGGGGTTCACCGCTGCCCCTCCTGCGGCGCAGATGTTTGGCGGAGCGGGGCGCGAGTATCGCTTTGAGCACGGCACAAAGCGCGAAACCTTCGCCCAGATATCCGTAAAAGCGCGGGCGCATGCGGCAAACAACCCCAATGCGGTGTTTCGGGAACCACTGAGCGTAGAGGAAGTGTTAGCGGCGCCGGAGATTTTTGATCCGCTGACCCGTTATCAATGTTGCCCACCCACCTGCGGTGCAGCGGCCGCGATTCTCTGTTCGAAGGACTACGCGCAGCGTCATGGCCTTTCGCAGCATGTTCGCATCATCGCCCAAGACATGCGCACGGATCAGCCAGACTACGTGGCGGACAAAAGCATGATCAAAATGGTGGGTTATGGAATGACCGAAGCGGCTAGTCAGGCTTGTTTTGAAGTCGCTGGTGTAGCCCCCAATGATATCGACGTCGTTGAGTTGCACGACTGCTTCACTGCCAATGAATTGCTTACCTACGAGGGTCTTGGGCTTTGCGCGCGCGGCGAGGCAGAACGTTTCATCGTTGACGGGGACAATACCTACGGGGGACAAGTGGTGACCAACCCTTCCGGTGGACTGCTTTCAAAGGGCCATCCGCTCGGTGCAACCGGTTTGGCGCAGTGCTACGAACTCGTGCATCAGTTGCGAGGCACCGCCGACGCGCGCCAGGTCGATGGGGCGCGTTTGGCGCTGCAGCATAACCTCGGTCTGGGCGGCGCCTGTGTCGTTACTCTATACGAACGAACCGTATGACCGCACGGTCCAGCCCGCGAAAACGCTAACGTAATACTCTTTCCGCGCCCAGCAGTGGGCGCCTGATAGGCCGCTACAATTCTGCGTGCAATCGGAAGCTTTCTGCGTTGCTTTACTGACCGCTTGAGCAAGCAAACATCGAAGTCCTCGACTAAGATTTACGCTGGCAGGCTTCGTTGCCGCCACTCGGTTGGTGACGGTTTATAATCACCTGCTCTTTTACCTTTGAAGGATTAATTGCTATGCCACAGATCACGCTCGTTTTTGGCTTCGGACTCGTAGTGCTCGGCATGTTGTCTTACTTCGGTACCGGGCAGTCCAGCGTAACCGCGATGATTCCCGCATTCTTCGGCGCCGGCCTTATACTCTTTGGCCTTGTTGCGATGAAGGACAGCCTGCGCAAACACGCGATGCACGGCGCCGCAACGGTCGCTCTACTTGGTGTGATTGGTTCCTTGATGCGCGGTGTTCCAGGGCTTTTGTCCGACGATCCGTTTAGAACCGCGACTCTGGTTCAGCTGACTATGGGTATCGCTTTGATCGTCTTTATGATTCTCTGCGTCCGATCTTTTATCGCAGCTCGTCGCGCCACGGAATTGATGGAGTAGTATTCAAGCTGTGCATGCGGGCAACACGCACTCGCCGCCATGCGCTACTTCGTTGAAGGATTGGCGAGTCGCCTCGCTGTCTCAGAAAGCTCTTACAGGGCGCAGTAACGACAGACACACAAACACTGCGCCGATGAAGTGGAAAGGCCAAGACCTTTCTTGTTACCCAGTTTTGAGAAGGACTTTTTTATGCATCGCTCTTATCGCCGCTTTTTTCTAGTTGCACTGGCTTCTGCCGCTCTCGCAGCCTGCCAGGATTCCACAGAAGTTGAGGTCGACCTGAGCGAACAGGCGACTGAACCGGTGGCGGAAGCCGTCGCGACATCCACTGCAGACTCTGGCACTAGCAATTTGATGGCGGTACTTGCTGCACAGCCGGACGACGTTCAAGCTCGCTACCCGTATCGACATCCGCAGGAGACTCTAGAGTTCTTTGGTATCGAGCCGGGAATGACCGTGCTCGAAGCGCTTCCCGGGGGTGGCTGGTACAGCAAAATTTTGCTTCAGTACCTCGGCGAGGAGGGTGCGCTGGTGGGTGCTGACTATGATCAGGCACTGTTCCCTTTGTTCGGTTTCTTCTCTGAAGAGGAACTCAAGGAGAAGGAGACTTGGGTCGCAGACTGGACGGCTCAGGCGGAGGGTTGGTATCCGGACACACCGGTCGCAGCCGTGTCGGCAATGCAGTTCGGCAGCTTGCCCGCAAGCCTTGCGGGCAGCGTCGACGCCGTGCTTCTGGTTCGTGCCTTGCACAACCTGGCTCGTTTTGAAGGAGAGGGCGGTTTCCTCACCGCCGCATTGGCGGATATTACGACTGCGTTGAAGCCCGGGGGCATCGTTGGAATCGTTCAGCATATGGCCCCGGAAGAGCTGCCGAACGCTTGGGCCAGTGGTGAGGCGGGATATTTGAAAAAGAGCTTCGTAGTAAAGGTATTCGCAGACGCAGGTCTCGAACTGGTGGCCGAGACGGACGTTAACGTCAATCCGGCTGATGTGCCCACCACGGAGGACATCGTATGGCGTTTGCCTCCTTCGCTGTTTGGTTCTCGCGATGATGAAGAGGCCGCTGCGGCAATGAGAGCGATCGGCGAGTCTACGCGCATGACGCTCTTGTTTCGTAAACCCGCCTAAGCTTTAGGACGGAGTATCGCCAGAGAAAAGCCAGGAAGTGATCTGCTTGATCGCGAGACCCACACGGCGTCGGAGTTAGCTGGGGCGGGCCCGGTTGCTGGCTTCACCTCTGCCTTCACGCAGCCGCTCTTTCGCGTCTACTTCCCTTCGAGCTGCCTGGCAACTTTAGGCAGCTGGTTTATCCGTTTTCTTTTCGGATGGCTTGCTTGGGAGCTGACCCAGTCGGCTTTCTTTGTGGGCAGCGTCGCTTGCGCGATGCTGGTTCCGACTTTCCTGCTGTCACCCTTGTTTGGTATCGCAGCAGACCGAATCGATACGCATCGCGGCCTGTTGGCAACCACGGGATTGCAAGCCTTCGTATCAGCCCTTGCCGGCGCGCTTGCCTTCGCCGGTCTGCTGAATGAGCATTCCGTGCTGCTCCTAGCGCTGCTGTTCGGCGCGATCATGTCTGCTCACACGCCGATTCGTCTTGCTTTCATTCCGCGTCTGGTGGTGCGAGAAGCGTTACCAAGCGCGGTGGGTTACTCTGCGGTAGCGTTCAATAGCTCACGCATTCTCGGTCCCGCACTGGGTGCCGCGCTGTTAGCGGCAACCAACGTTACCGCAACCTTTTTCGTAGGAGGCCTAGCGAGTCTACTTGCACATCTCCTGCTATGGCGTGTGCGAGTTTCGCCCCCAGAACAAGACTTTGCCCAGCACGGAGAGGCTTTATTTCGGCAGCTTCGCGCGGGTTTTGTCTATCTGATACGGCAGCGTACGATTTGCTGGGTATTCCTCCTGACGCTCACCAGCGGTTTTCTTGGCCGGACCGCTCTTGAGTTACTGCCTGCCCTGTCTGGGACACTTCTGGCCGGTGATGCCTCAACCTTGGCCACCCTGACCGCGATGGCGGGCGCTGGCTCCATAGTTGGTGGGCTGCTGGTTTCGCGGCAGGCCAGCCGCCTACGGCGCTTGTAC
>JBCCQO010000191.1:0-6650 GCA_039024595.1 Pseudomonadota bacterium
TAGTAGCGCGTTCTCACTACTGTCTTGCGACTGCTGGTGGCTGATCTTTTGTTACTTTAACGTCGTCTTAGAGGCAGCCCGCTACCGCTTCGTGGAGCCGTCCGTGGAACCGCTTTAATCGGTAGAAGTGGATCGATTATCCCCTACTGACCGATTCAATTCATCGAGCCTCGCAGGCGTACCGATGTCTTGCCAAACACCTGAGTAAAGCTCTCCGGCCAGTGTTTGCTTGTCGATCGCGCTCAAAAACAACGGAAGGAGCGCTTGAATCCCTCCGGAACACTCTGCAAAAAACCTTGGATGATAAGCCGCGATGCCGGCGAAGGTCAGCGGATTTTCACCCCTTCGGCGCACTTCCCCGTCGATCAATGAGAAGTCACCCTGCGGGTGATGTTTAGGATTCGGTACGAGCACCAAGCGCGCGTCATAGCTTGCCCAACTGCGTTCCTCAGAGAGATGAGACACCCACGGCGAGTAGTCGAACTCGGTCCAGACGTCACCGTTGACGACAAGGAAGGGCGCAGCACCCAACAGCGGTAGAGCCTGAACGATACCACCGGCGGTTTCCAGAGGTTCATTCTCTCGGCTGTACTGGATCTCCACACCCCAGCGCGCACCCGATCCAATACGCTCAATAATTTGTTCGCCGAGCCAGGACACGTTGATTACTAATTCAGTGACACCGGTGTCTCGAAGTCGCTCAATGTGGTGCACGAGCAGCGATTTGCCCGCTACTTCTAACAGCGGCTTCGGCCGACGCAAGGTGAGCGGATGCATTCGCTCACCTCTACCCGCTGCTAGGATCATCGCGCGCATAGGATCAAACAGCACCTTGGAAGGCATCAACTTTCACCACCAATCCCCGTTGCGCCGACGAGATACTCATTGACTTGGGGCCCGAGCAATTTCGGCTGACCACCAGCTTTGCGTCCTAATCTTAGGCATTAGGGTGCCCTCAAACCAGCCTAGAAAGTGCTTGATGACGGCAATATGGGAATGGGTCCTCGCCACATCCTGGACGTAGCCGACGACCCGAGAAAGATCGCCAAGATAGGTATCCTTTCCATCTCTTATGCTTAAGCGCGAGAAAATTCCCAGGACCTTGAGATGACGCTGTAAACCCATTAAATCAACATCTTTCAAAAACGCCTGCTCTTGAGAAACAGCAATGCCAGAATCTAGTAGCTGCTGCCGATAGGCCAAAATCCAAGCGGTGACGTGCCGATCATCCCAGCGCACATAACAGTCGCGAAACAGCGAGACCGCATCATAGGTGATCGGCCCCACAACAGCGTCTTGGAAGTCAATCGTTGCCAGCGAATCATCTTCAAGCACCATTAGATTCCGACAATGAAAATCGCGATGCACCAATACTTGTGGCTGCGCTAAAGCGTTCATACATAAATGAGCCGTCAGCGCTTCCAAAAGAGCGTGGTCAGCCTCGGTTAGCGACACATGCAGCAACTCTTCGCAAAACCACTGGGGGAACAAGTGCAGCTCAGCTTCAAGCTTTGCATGGCTGTAGTTTTCCAACCGATACGCGCTCGTATCAATCAGCGCTAGCTTGATAAGTTCGCTAGTCGCGAGTGAGTAGAAATGGTTTGCCGATTTGCCGGTCAGATGGTTTTGCAAGATCTCATCTCCAAGATCCTCGAGCACGAAAAACCCGTTGGCAAGATCCTGGTTTAAAACCGCTGGCACACGGATGCCTGCCGACGAAAGAACTTTGGCTAGCTCCACAAACTCAGCGTTTTTTTCTGTCTTTGGCGATGAATCACAGAGAATAGCGGTGCCATCCCCAAAGGGTGCGCGGAAGTAACGCCGGAAGCTAGCGTCTCCCGCAATAAGGGTAAGTTCCCAATCCAAGCGTCCCGTCCATTCCCGGTACCAATCACGGAGGGCGCTTGTTCGATTTTCTTCTACCGGAATCAACCTAGGTCTCCGTTGGAGCAAACAAACTGATGTTCAAAAAAAGAGGTCCGTCTCTGGAGGGAGAAACAGCGTCTCCCCAAGGTCCGCGAAGCACCGCGTTTGAATTAGTAGCCCCTCTGCACAGCCTTTGCATTATGATGCGCTTTCACTAAAGAGCACTACCAAATGCCGGTTTCTTCATGTACCCGTAAAAATAACCGCAGCATGCCCCCATCGAGGACCAAGCCGGCGCTTTTGTCGCGATGGTACGGGATCGGAGTTCTATTGTGGACCGCATCTGCGTTTACCCAGTCGATCCAGTCTGAGCCAGCCCCAAGTTCCGAGCAGACAAGTTCCGAGCAGATTAGCGAAGAGGCGATAAAGCCCAGCATGGCGCGGGCCTTAGATTGGGTTCGAGCAGAGGAGCTACCGGAAGAGCTGCGCGATTTGCGCTGCCGCCTGTGTGGCGGTCGCTATATTGACCCGCAGTCTTCATCAACAGCGAATACGGATCCAGATACAGCGCCAATCGAGGCCCGAGCAAGGCGCACAGAGTTGCAAGGGGACACGGTTACCCTTTCTGGTGGGGTCGAAGTAACGCAGGGATACCGAGAGTTTTCAAGCGACGAGGCTCGTATTAATAAAGAATCCCGCGCGGGCACGCTTGAGGGCAATATCGTCCTACGCGAACCGGGAGTTCTTTTGCGCGGTGAGCGAGGAGAGTTTTACTCTCGATCCGGAGAAGCACAGCTGGAAAACAGCCTCTTTGTGCTGCATCAGGAACATCTGCGTGGCAGCGCCAACTTGCTCTCTCGAGACGCAGACAAGTTGATTCGAATAGAGGATGGAGAAATTACCTTTTGTGCGCCGGGCGATAATCACTGGCTGCTGCGCACGGGCCAACTGGAGTTGGATCTTGAACGAGGAGTAGGCACCGCACGAGATGCCACGCTTCGAGCGGGTGGAATACCCGTTTTCTATGCACCCTGGTTGAGCTTCTCGATAGACGACCGGCGCCGTTCGGGTCTGTTGTTTCCCGCGGTGGGATCAGATAGTCGCGGCGGTCTCGACATAGCCGTGCCTCTCTATCTGAACTTGGCACCAAACTATGACCTAACCTATTCACCGCGCTACATCGGCCAGCGTGGTTTGAATCATGTCGCTCAGGCGCGATACCTCGATCGGTTCAATGGCACTTGGAGTGCCGGTGGTAGTTACATCACCGACGATGACCAGTTTGAGGAAGATTTTCCTGAGCAAAACGATAGCGACCGCTGGTTGGCAACAGTGCGCCATCAGGGTTTGTACGCCGGCCGTTGGCGTTCAGAAATCAATTACACGCGCGTATCTGATGTCGATCTCATCAGAGATTTAGAAACCTCACGGCTCGACACCCGACGAGACGTCAACTTGTTGCAGCTGGGGCAGATCGACTACTTAGGCGATCGCTGGTTGGTCAATCTACAGGCTCAGCAGTTTCAGCCGCTGGCGGAGGACATACTCGAAGACTACCGCAAGCTGCCTCAACTCACCGCGCTCTATCGCAGCACCGGTGAGCCTTTCAAGCTAAACCCCTTAGCGCTCGCACAATACTCTTACTTTGACACAGAAACACCAGGTCTGGTGACCGGTCAGCGTCTGTATGCAGAAGCGGGTGCCAGCTATCCGATGAACTGGTCTTTCGGCTTCCTAAGGCCGACCGCCAAGTATCGTTTACTCGATTACTCACTCGACCGACAGGGATCAGCCTTGGACGAGAACCCCTCAGCGCGGTCAGCATTGGCAAGCGTGGACAGCGGCTTGTTTTTTGAACGGCAAACGTCTCTCGCTGGGAAAAACGTCGTTCAAACGCTAGAACCAAGACTCTTTTATCTGTACAGCCAGTTCGACAATCAGGCGGGGCAACCGGATTTTGACAGCGCGGAGCTGACCTTCAACTACAACCAGTTGTTTCGAGATACGCGATTTTCTGGCCGCGACCGACTCGATGATGCGAACCAGCTTGCGGTGGGTGTGACTACACGCTTTTTGGATCAGGAGACCGGCTTTGAGCGCTTCAACGCCAGCATAGGCCAGATCTTTTACTTCACGAATAGAAGAGTAAGGCTTCTGGACGCAGACCCAGAGCTTGATCAATCGAGCTCGGAGGTCGCAGGAGAACTCAACTTCTATCCAAATAAGCGACTGACGTTGCGGAGCAATCTTCAGTACGACCCGTCGACGGGAAAAATGAACGCTGGGAATTTTCTCGCCAGCTACAACCGGCGCGATGAAAGCGTGATTAATCTTGGCTACACTTTTCGTCGTCCTGTGGCGCTGGTCGGGAACCAACCCACTACCGATCAGGTCAACCTATCAACCTATTTTCCAATCAACAAAAATTGGCGATTTTTTATGGGCTGGAACTACAGCCTAGAGGCCAATCGTAGCGTGGAAGACATGGTGGGAATCGAATACGATAGTTGTTGTTGGCAGCTACGACTGCTGCATCTGCGCTATTTCGATACTGCGCGCAATATCAATCCCGATTTTGACAATCTCGACCGGGAGTTTACGACCCAAGTTCAGTTTGTGCTCAAAGGACTTGGTGGATTTGGTGATGGCGTTGAACAATTACTCGGCGACATGATTAGAGGATTTAACCAGCTTGTTTACCGTAGACCTTAGGCTAGCTTCACTGGCTATAGTACTGACGCTATCCACACCGCTGTGGGCTGCGACACAGATGATCGATCAGGTCGTGGCGATCGTGGATGACGACGTAGTAATGGCCAGCGAGTTGCGAGAGCGCTTGGTGACTGTGCGCGAAAACTTGGAAACCCGTGGTACAGAGCTCCCCGCCGAAGATGTACTTATTCGGGAAACGCTCGATCGACTCATCCTAGAGAGTATTCAACTCCAAATGGGCGATCGCTTTGGGGTCCGAATCTCCGATGCGCAGCTCGATGCAGCGATGGGTCGGATTGCATCGCAAAACCGAATGTCTCCGCAGCAGTTCGCCTTCGCACTTCAACAGGAGGGTCGCTCCTATGCGGAGCTACGGGAGAATATACGTCGAGAAATGGTCATCCAACGGGTCCAGCAAGGAAACGTCAATCAGCTAATCCAAATTACCGAACAAGAGGTCGAAAACTACTTAAGCACGGAAGAAGGGCAAAAGCTGGTTCAACCCGAGTATCGAATCGTGCATGCCCTGTTACCGATAGCCTCCGGTTCGAGTAGTAGCGAAAGAACGGCGGCGGAAGCTTTTGCCGGGGACTTGGTCCGTCGCATTCAAGCCGGAGAGGACTTCGATACGGTCGTCGGCGGCGCCGAAGGTAGCTACACGTTTACCGGTGGCGATCTGGGCTGGCGCAAGTTGGACGATCTTCCCAGTATTTTTCAGGAAGTGGCACAAAAGCTTGAGGCGGGAGCGACCGCCGATCTCTTCGAAAGCGCGAGCGGCCTGCACATCGTAAAGCTAGCCGATCGCCGTGGAGCGGGTTTAACCGTGAACCAAACGAAAGTTCGTCACATTTTGGTAAAACCCTCGGAAATCTTGTCAGACACGGCTGCCCAGGAGCTGGCAGCAGAGTTGAAAACACGTATCGAGGCAGGTGAGGACTTTGCCACTCTTGCAAAGGAATTTTCCGAAGACATCGGTTCCGCAGCCGAAGGCGGAGAGCTAGGCTGGACTATGGCAGGCCAGATGGTCCCAGAGTTCGAGAACATGATGGATAGCACGGAGATCGGCACGATTTCTCCGCCTGTGCGAAGCGAGTTTGGCTGGCACATTCTCGAAGTGGAAGAACGACGAGAGAAAGACATGACCAACGAAATGCGTAAAGCGCAGATCCAGGAGTTTCTGCACAGTCGCAAGTATCAAGAGGAGTTAGATGTCTGGCTGCGCAAAATTCGCGACGAAGCGTTTGTCGACATAAAGTAAGCCCATCACACTTCGCGACGCAGTAGCCAATCGGAGGCACGACTCTCTTCAGTTGAACGTCGACCCGTTGGACTGCCAGTCATGCACCGGTAGACGCAATTGAGCACGCCCAAGCCCAAACCTCGAATAGCCGTCTCGGTTGGCGAACCGGCCGGTATCGGTCCGGACATCGCCATAGCCACCGCCGTAGAAAAATGGCCGGCCGATCTCATTTTGATTGCCGATCGAGCGCTCCTTGAGACGCGCGCCATGATGCTCGGCCTGTCCTGCTCGTTCGTAGGTTACGAAGAGTATTTGAACAACGGTCTCGCTGAGGCAAGTTCAAAGTCGCATCTCATACCGGTTCTGGACGTCCCCCTGCCTGGACCTTGCGAACCAGGTAAGACTAACGCTGCTAACGCCCCCTATGTGCTGGAGGCGCTGACCCGAGGTGCCGTCGGCTGTATCGATGGTGAGTTTTCGGCCTTAGTAACGGCGCCAATCCACAAAGCGATCATTAACGAATCGGGTATCGCGTTCTCAGGACACACGGAGTTCCTCGCAAACTTATCCAATGTTGAACACGTGGTTATGCTACTCGCAGCTAAGGAGTTGCGGGTTGCTTTAGCTACCACTCACCTACCATTGAGTGCGGTTCCGGCGGCAATAACAAGAGAACTCGTAGAAGGCACATTGAAGCTAATACACGATGAATTCGTGACCAAGTTCGCGATCGCTCAACCAAGAATCAGTGTCCTGGGATTAAACCCTCATGCAGGCGAAGACGGTCATCTAGGACGGGAAGAAATAGAAGTGATTGAACCGGCGATTGGAA
>JBCCQO010000192.1:0-6635 GCA_039024595.1 Pseudomonadota bacterium
AGTCGTCACGATTCCGTTTTGATAAAAATCCGCCAAACTCAAAGCTCCCCGGTTCAGTTGGTCTCAGTCTATCGAGTACAGAGATTTTAACCAGCGCCCTACCCCATCGGCCCAGGCTGTTGGCCCAAAACCTGCTCCCACCATGATGCCTTGTTCGCGCCGCAGTGTTGGTAACGGTCGATCATTTGCCGGTATTAGCAGCGCCGCCTCGCCGTCTTCCAAAAACGGCACGTCATTGGCTCCATCTCCGATGCAAAGATCATGCACAGAAATACCACCGCTACTCTCCGCATACTGGCTGCGTAACCAGCGATAGGCTTTGCCTTTATCGGTTTCACCAGCGATTGTGTAAAAACGACCCCCGCGATAGACGCGTCCACCGGCGGCGCCCACCGCTTTCTCTAGCGTCGTCAGTCCGTCTTCGCTTCCGTGCCAAGCCAAGGGTTCACTGAATTCACGCTGATTTGCGAGTTCCGCCTGGGATCGTGTGAGGCCAGTCAGCGCTTCGATACGCTCAACTCCCGCACTGGAAAAGTCTTCAAAACTGCCTGGAAGCTGGGCTCGCAAATCCTCCAGAATCGGTGCCCACTGCTGCCTGGGAGGCGACAGAGAATAGCGCCAGTAAGCGCCAACTCGTTCGCAATCAGCGGGTACCTGCTCGAAGTAACCGTCCGGCAGATAAACGGCTGAACCATTTTCGACCACAAAAGGGTGCTCGTTGCCTAGTTCGGCACGCAGTTCAACGATTTCCGCGAAAGTCTTGCTGGACACAAACACCAGGGGAATGCGCATCTGTTCCAGTAGCTCAAGAGCAGGCGTAGCCGCGTCGTAGCCGTAGCTATCATGATCCAGTAAAGACCCGTCCAAATCCGACGCAACCAGTAGGACTTTGTTCAAGGTAGTTTCCTTCGCTCCACAAGAGGGAAAATCATGGGAGTCCGCGGCAGGAGAGAATCTGCCGATGCTCATCGAGGTTGAGCAACACATCAACCCGCTGAGGTAGGTCGCGCAAACACTGGCGAGTGTGTCGTTCGTAGTGGGCAACGAAGCGGCGAAGGGCCGCATCGTTCATCAAGCCCGCGCCGCCCTCTCCCACGGACGCGCGCAGCTTTTCTTCTTGCTCAGTGCGCCAACGCAAAACCTCGTCAAAGCTCGGCGCTCGTAACATTAACCAAATATCAAAGCGTTTGTAGAGCGGCAAATAGGCGTTCTTTAGCGCCGCGTCTGTGTAGGTGCGCCAGCGACCATCGGAGTCCTCGTCACGCTCAAGATCGTTGAGCGGTCGTTCAAGGGCGGCTCGGTCGTCACCGGTCGCACCCAGGCACCAACCTTCCAGGATGACGATATCGGATGGCACCTCGTAGCTATCCCACCGCTCTTCAGGGACACGATCATCTTGCGACTTGTCGAATCGGGGTACCTTCATAGAGCCCTCCGCTGACATCGAATCGAGAGTGCGAGCAAGCAGGGTAAGGTCATGGGTGCCGGGTACCCCCCGCGTCCGCAGCAGTGGGTGCACACTCTGCGCGAGTTCTTGTCGCTCGACTCTAGTGAGATAAAAGTCGTCCAACGACAAAACGACGGTGCTGAGCTTTCGTTCGTGTATAAGACTCTGGGCCAGGTATTCGGCCAAGGTGCTCTTGCCAGATCCTTGGCTTCCATTGAGCGCAACGAACAACGGCCCAGTTTGTTGTTGTCGCTCACGCTCCAGGCGCTCAACTAAGGGGTCGAAGAACCTCTTCGCTGTTTGTAAGTAGGCACTGGGAAGGCGGTTTGACTCCAAAAACGCAGAGCGCCAAGCCGACGGTTTGTATTCGGTTGTGTCCAGTTGCGTAACGCCTTAGCTGCGCACAGTCGCACAGTACAGTGTCATCTCAAAGGTAATGTCGCGCAGAGCAACACGCCATACTAGAGTTTGGCGCTTCGCGTTATAGGATTGCCCGACGCATGTCTTTAAGAATGCCACACAGCTCTGTTAGGAATCGACCGGCATCGCCGCCATTAACAACTCGATGATCATAGGAGAGCGCCAACGGCAACAATTTCCGCGGAGCGAAAGCGGTGCCGTTCCAGACCGGCCCGATAGCTGCCCGACCGACACCCAGAATAGCCACCTCTGGCGTGTTTACAATCGGTGTAAAACCTCTTCCGCCAATTGCACCAAGGCTAGAAATCGTAAAGCCTGCACCCTGCATCTCGGCCGGCTTCAGCTTGCGCTCCCGGGCTTTCTCAGCCAACTCAAATACTTCCTTGGCGATTTCCCAGACACTCTTTTGATCCACGTCTCGTAACACAGGCACAACCAAACCCGCGGGCGTGTCTACTGCCATACCGATATGCACGTAGTTCTTAAAGGTGAGCGTTTCTCCTCCATCGGAAAGAGACGAGTTGATTTTTGGATTGGTCTTCAGTGCTACCGCTGCAGCTTTAAGCAGGAACGGAAGCGGTGTGAGCTTAGTACCGCGTCGATCGGCCTCATCTTTTAAGGATTTCCTAAAGTCCTCTAAATCGCTGATATCCGCGTCATCAAACTGCGTGACATGGGGCACGCTCAACCAGCTTCGCTGCATATTTGTCGCAGTAAGCTTGTCGAGTCGGCTGCGATCAACAATATCAACAGGCCCGAACTGAGCAAAATCGACATCTGGGATGTCTGCCAGTGCTACGCCGGGACTCCTGCTCGGGCCCGATTCAAGGGCTTCTTGGACATATCGATGCAGATCTTCTTTCAGTACGCGATTGCGGGGACCGGTACCCCTTACCGCGGCCAAGGGCACGCCAAACTCCCGCGCCAATTTTCTTACTGCCGGACCTGCATAATTGTCTGACCCATCCCCGGCATTACTCGCGGCGCCACTATCCGCACCTGCACCGGGCTGCTTCCGCTGAACGATAGTCTCGGCACTGGGGTCGGAGGACGAGCGAGTGGTAGACGAGCTTTGATCAGCAGTCGCCCTTGGAAGTGTGCTTTCAGGCGCTGGCTCTGCATCGGCAGGAACTTTTGACACCGTGCTGGCGGATACCTCCAGCCTGACAAGATTGTCGCCCTCTTTAACCTGCTGGCCTGCACTGACAAAGATCTCGCGTATGACTCCCGCCTGGGGTGCAGGCACATCCATGGACGCCTTGTCCGATTCGAGGACAACGAGGGTATCGCCCTCGGTAACGGTTTGCCCCAACTCAATTTCCAACTCGATAAGATCTACCGCCTCATCGGTCCCTATGTCGGGCACGGGCACGACAAGTTCGGCGTTACCGCTCGTAACTGTCTCGGTTGATGCAGCTTCAGGGGGATGCTGTTCTTCCTGCGTGGTAGCCTCTGCGTCGACTGTTGAGCTCGCGGTCTCCAGGTGGTGCTCCGGTAGAGGATCAGACGTCGTTTCGACGACTGCTAGGGTCGCTCCCTCAGCCAGGGCATCCCCCTCGGCGACAAGCAGTTCTACAACCGTGCCGGAAACGTCCGACGGAATCTCCATCGATGCCTTATCGGACTCGAGAACCACCAGCCCTTGTTCCTCGTCAACCTGATCGCCGACTGCGACCAATACCTCGACCACCTCAGCGGCGTCAGAGCCACCTATGTCCGGAACAGTAATAGTGTGCTTACTCACGTTCTTGTCCTCGGTAGGCTAGGCGTATGCCGGGTCGGGTTTATTGGGATCGATACCCAACTTATCTCTAGCGATCGCAACTTCCGAAAGCTCCATCGCGCCACCGTCAGCGAGTGCCTTAAGGGCGGTAAGTGCTATGTATTCCCGACTGACCTCAAAAAACTGTCGTAACTGACTGCGCGTATCACTGCGACCGTAGCCGTCCGTGCCGAGCACGTAAAAGGGTGCAGGCGTAAAGCTTCGAAGCTGCTCCGCATAGCTCTTCATGTAGTCGGTCGCTATAACGACTGGCGCATCGCTAGTGCTCAGCTGTTGCTCGTAAAAGCAAACGCGGGGTTCCTTTTCAGGATTCATTAAGTTCCAGCGCTCAATGTGCTTACCGTCGCGCTGTAGCTCGTTGATGCTGGTGAGGCTCCAGACTTCCGCTTCGACATTGAATTCAGATCGCAGCAGCAACGCCGCCGCCTCGACCTCTCGCAGAATACTGCCGGCCCCACACAGGCGAAGCACCGGTTCGCCTTGAGCAGCATGCAGACGGTACATACCTTTGACGATCCCCTCCTCTACGCCTTCCGGCATCGCGGGCTGAGGGTAGTTCTCGTTCATCGTGGTGATGTAGTAGAAGTGATTCTCCCGCTCGGCGTACATGCGGCGTAAGCCGTCCTGGATGATCACAGCGAGTTCGAACGCATAGGTAGGATCGTAGCTAAGACAGTTGGGAATCGTGCTCGCGAGCAAATGACTGTGCCCATCTTGGTGTTGTAATCCTTCGCCATTAAGGGTCGTGCGTCCGGACGTGGCACCAATTAAAAACCCACGCGCCTGACTGTCACCAGCAGCCCAGGCTAGATCACCGATTCTTTGGAATCCAAACATTGAGTAGAAGATGTAGAACGGCACCATCGGATAGTCGCTTGTACTGTAGGACGTTGCCGCCGCGAGCCACGCAGACATAGCACCGGCTTCGTTGATGCCCTCCTCCAGAATTTGACCCTTAATATCTTCTTTGTAGTACATGATCTGATCTGCATCATGCGGTGTGTAGCGCTGACCCACCGAAGAGTAGATACCGAGCTGTCGGAACATGCCCTCCATACCAAAGGTTCGAGCCTCATCGGGGACAATAGGGACGACTCGGTGGCCGATCGCTTTGTCTTTAGCGAGAGAAGAGAGCACCCTCACAAAGGCCATCGTGGTAGAGACGCTGCGTTCACCACTGCCCTTGAGTTGGGAGCCAAAAGCATCAAGGCCTGGGACCGGCAGCACCTGGGCATCACTTCTACGAACCGGGATGTAACCCCCAAGCTCCTGGCGCCGCTCTCGCATGTATCGCATCTCAGGGCTGTTTTCATCCGGCTTGTAGTAAGGAACGGAATCAAGGTCTTGGTCATCGATAGGAATAGCAAAACGATCGCGAAAGGACCTCAGCGCATCCAAATCGAGTTTCTTAAGAGAGTGAGTTTCGTTGGCTGCCTCGCCCGCCTCACCGGTACCGTAGCCTTTTACGGTCATTGCCAGCACGACCGTCGGCCGCTCGAATTGTCCCGCGGCTCGCGCGTAGGCTGCATAGACTTTGTAGGGATCGTGACCACCCCGATTGAGATACATGATGTCCTCATCAGAGAGATCTTTTACGAGCTCTAGAGACTCCGGGTATTTACCGAAGAAATGCTGGCGGGTGTAAGCCCCACCGTTGAACTTGTAGTTTTGGAGTTCGCCGTCGCAGACTTCGTCCATGCGCTGTTGTAGCAAGCCGCTCTTATCGCGGTCGAGGAGTGGATCCCAGCGCCGCCCCCAAATCACTTTGATGACATCCCAGCCTGCACCGCGGAAAACTCCCTCCAGTTCTTGGATGATCTTGCCATTGCCGCGAACAGGTCCGTCCAAGCGCTGAAGATTACAGTTAACGACAAAAATGAGATTGCCTAGTTTTTCCCGACCGGCCAGCGATATAGCGCCTAGAGATTCCGGTTCATCGCACTCACCGTCCCCCATAAAGCACCAAACGTTCCGGTCCTTTTGGTCGACCAAGCCCCGGTCCGACTGGTACTTCATAACCCTAGCCTGATAGATAGCCTGAATGGGGCCTAAACCCATCGACACGGTTGGAAACTGCCAATAGTTCGGCATCAACCAGGGATGCGGGTAGGAAGAGAGTCCGTTGCCGGCAACTTCCCTTCTAAAGTTATCTAGCTGGTCTTCCGTCAGTCGACCCTCGAGATAGGAGCGAGCGTACATACCCGGCGCACTGTGGCCCTGATAGAACACCAGGTCCCCAGGGTGGCCCGCATCGGTTCCACGAAAAAAGTAGTTGCAGCCCACGTCGTAGAGGGTGGCGGATGAAGAAAAGCTACTGATATGACCACCCAAGCCCTCGTCGTTATCGTTGGCGCGCATAACCATCGCCAGGGCGTTCCAGCGAACTAGAGAGCGGATTCGTCGCTCCATAAACAGATCGCCCGGCATCGGTTTTTCTTCCGCCGGGCTAATGGTGTTCTTGAACGGGGTAGTGATTGCACTCGGCAACTTAATACCCTTGTGTACGGCATGCTCTGAAACCTGCCGCATGAGGTAGGTAGCGCGATCACCCCCAGAGTGACGGATGACATCATCGAAGGCGTCCAGCCATTCCTTAGTTTCCCGGGGGTCATTGTCTTCAAGCATGGCCATGACGCGGGTTCTCCATCGGGCAGGTGATAACTAAAAGCAGGTATCTGGGAAGGTTTAAGGTTCTTTTTTGGAACTATGAAACCAGGCCTTCCGCGATATGCTAGCTTAAACCTTGAAGAAGTGGGTCACAAGCTCGACAGACCAAACGTTGCCTTGCGCCTGGCAGAGCACCCGTCTCTTAAATCGACTGACAGAGGATCAAAAAAGCAGATTTAAAGGTTCTTTTATGGAACCAATGTTGTTTGTGACCGTCCCGGATGAACGGTCACGATAACGGCATCGACTGCCGGTTCGCCTGTCGAGCCACCCTATCGAGCTACCCGATGGAGCCACCCTATCGAGCTACAATGGTGC
>JBCCQO010000193.1:0-6632 GCA_039024595.1 Pseudomonadota bacterium
CACTCAAACTCGTGCCGGATTCGATAGAGGTAATACCAATGAAGATTATGAAGAAAACCAGTCTTGCGGCCGCGATTTCCTGCTTTGTCGGCCTCGCGGCCTGCAGTGATGGCGGAAGTAACGTTGTTGCCACTCCAGAGGAGCCGGCCCCTGCGCCGGCGCCGACCAGCACTTGCCCTGATGTTGGCAACCTGACTCCTACGGAACTTGCGCCGAATGAGTGTGAGATAAGCGGCGTACTTACGCTGGACGCGAGCCTATCCTCCTCACAAACCTGGTTTCTCGAAGGCGGCCTGCAGATCGGCAACAACGACAACCTTGTTCGCCTGGATATCGATCCAGGAACCGAGATTCGGGGGGACAACGTCGGCGAAGTCGATCACATCGTGGTGTGGCCCGGCTCAGAGCTGCGCGCTAACGGCACCGGTGCGCAACCGGTGCGCATGTTGTCAGATGATGATGACGTAGCTGGCTCCGGCGAGTGGGGTGGACTGTTCCTCAGAGGCTTCAACGGCTTGCCAACCCTGTCGGGCACGCAGGGAGAAAACCGCTTAGATTATCTGGTCGTTGCGGAAGCTGGCGCTTCGGTCACCGTATCCATAGACGGGATCGATGCGAGTTATCAGGACAATATTGTTCTTAACGGCATCGACAGCTCCAGCATTCTGACCTTTGTTCAGTCGCACAATTCAGCGCGTGATGGCCTGCATATTTTGAACGGTGATCCGCGTCTATCGTGGATTTTGGCTACCGGATCCGGGCGCGATGGAGTTTGGTATCGGAACTTCAGCGGTCTTATTAAGGATCTGATGGTCATTCACAACCGTGATTCAGACGGCAGTACCGGACGTTCGGGAATTTACGCAAGCGAAACAGCAGAGGGTAACTCTAATCCACGTATTGTGAACGCGACCCTGGTAGGTCGTGACAACAGCTCAGAACCCGCTGCCCCAGGTGCTAACGAAGCGGGTATTCTGTTTGCCGACAACACGGACCAAATCCGCCTTGCAAACGTGCTGATCGCAAACTTCCGTAACGGGTGCTTTATCGCCGATGATGGGGCGGATCTTTCTGAGATCGATACGTCTACTCCGGAACCTACCTATCTAGACGGCATTCACTGTGCCAATGAAGCTGGTCCGAACAGTGACTTCGGCGTGGTCCGAGACAATGCGACCGGCTTCGCCGATGGCGTCATCGCTGCGAACAACTCCCTAAACGGTAATGGGCTTGTCTATTACAACGGCGCGGTCAATGCGGTCACATTTACTGGCGAAATAGCCGACCGGGCCGAAAATTTCACCGCCAGTTGGTACCTGGACAACATCGGCGGTATTGGAAACGGTCTGGTGGGAGACTCCACATTTCTGCACGCATTCCTGGATGGCGATAGCAACAACGATCGCGTCGTTGATGCCGCCGACATTGGTTCGCCGTTCGTCATAAGCGACGATGGACCGGGGGGCTTCAACCAGGATGTTGCCGCCGATACGGGGGGCTACGATCTTACGCATATTGGCGCCGTACGAGGCGGTGCCGTCAGCAATGCGCAATTCGACGGTTGGACCGTAGCGACCGGGGCAGACGAAGGCTTTGTGGTCGCCCTTAACGACGATCTCATCGGTGAGTCGACTTGTCCTGCTGGACTCGGCGGCGCTTCGGTGCTGCCTCTTCCCCGCGTCGGTGGTCGTAATGTCTGCGAAGCGTTCGGGTTAGTCAGTTCCGATGCCACTATGAGCAGCAGTATCGAATGGGAGTTAGAAGGCCGCTTGCAGGTGGGTAACGATAGTAACTTTGCGAGGCTAACGATTGAGTCGGGCACCCGCATTCGTGGAGATCTGTCGGACGCAACCGATCATCTCCTGGTTTGGCCCGGATCGGCTATTCAAGCCAATGGCACCGGGGCCCGTCCCATACGTTTCACTTCCGACGACTCGGGTGTCGATGGAAGTGCGGAGTGGGGTGGACTCTTTCTACGAGGATTCAATGGCCTGTCCAGTAGCGGGATTCAAGGAGCGAGTCTGCTTGACTATGTGGTTGTCGCCGAGGCTGGTGCTCCTACAGAAGTAAGCCTTGGGGGCAGCTCGGTGAACTACCTAGATAATATTGTGCTGAACGGCGTTGATAGAGAAACTCGTCTTACGTTTGTTCAGTCACATAATTCCGCCCGCGATGGTATTCACATTGTCAACGGCGATCCCAGGCTGTCCTGGATTCTTGCTACCGGCGCCGGCAGGGATGGTATCTGGTACCGCGACTTCAACGGTCTGATCAAAGACCTTATGGTGATTCACAATCGGGACGATTCAGCCAGCAGCGGTCGTTCTGGCGTGTACGCGAGTGAGTCGGCCTCTGGTGACTCGAATCCGCGTATTGTTAACGCCACGCTGATTGGCCGTGATTCTGCCAGTATCGTTGCCGGCGACGGGGATGCGGAGTTCGGGATTTTGTTTGCTGACAATACGGACCAAATTCGCCTGGCGAACGTTCTTATCGCAAACTTCCGCAACGGCTGTTTTCTGGCCAACGACGGGGCGGATTTAAGTCAGATCGATGCGGAGGTTCCGGGGCCGTCATACCTCGACGGTGTACATTGCGCGAATGAGGCGGGTCCGAACGGGCAATTTGGGGTCGTGGCCAGTACCGCGATCGGCTTCCCGCAAAGCACCATAGCGGCAAATAACTCGAACGGTGAGGGTCTTGTTTACTACAACGGAGCAGGGTCTGCCCTAGGAATCGCCACAACCTCTTTCGCGGCGGAAGCTGGCGGAATCCAGTTCACCGGTGAGATCGTTGATCGGGCTGATAATTTCACCGCGGGTTGGTACCTCGACAACATTCGAGGTATTGGCAACGGTTTGGTTTCTGATCCAGCGTCGCTAAATGGTTTTCTAGACGGTGATACGAACCGTGACGGACGAGTTGATGTGGAAGACACACGCTCATCCTTTATCGTTGCCGACGATGGCTTAGGTGGCTTTAACCAAGATGTCGCGCCGGACACGGGCGGCTACGATATGACGCATATCGGTGCCGTTCGCGGCGGATCCCTAAGCAACCGACAGTTCGACAGCTGGACGATCGCTACGGGCAGAAGCAGCGGCTTCACTGTCAGGCTGCCTCGATAGGTCTTCAAGTCGGGCTGTAGGCGACGTGAGCAATGTTCACTCTTTTTTGAAGGCCAATGAACCTTTGCCTTGCTGGGGCTCTCTTAACCATGAGAGTGTGCTTTGATGAGTTTACGGATCACAGCGCTTTGCTTTCCTGACCCCTCATCTCAAAACAGCAGTGTAGAGACGACAGCAATGCAACAGGTACGATCTGATCGATGAGCGAGTTGAGTTCATCATCTGAATCCAGTGACGCGAGCGACGTGCTAGATCGAAGCCTGCTTTCTAGGGTTGCAGTAAACCGGGACGTAAACGCCATGAAGTCACTCTATGAGCGGTTCGATCCCCGCTTAAGACGATTCATGCGTCGTTTAACAGCAGACTCTGATCTTATAGATGAGGCTTATAACGACGTCATGGTGGTTGTATGGAACAAGGCTGGACAGTTTTCCGGTAATGCCAAAGTCTCCAGCTGGATCTATACCATCGCCTATCGATCGTGCCTAAAACTGGTAAAAAGCAGCAAGAGGCGCAATACGATGATCGAACTAGTAGATGACGATGCGCTCGATGTGGTGAATCCGGATACCACACCCTCTTTGGATGGAAGCGCAGAGCTCGCCGCTGCCGTTCGCGCCCTGTCTTCGAAGCAGCGGATTGTCATTGAGCTTTGCTACTTTGAAGGTTACTCACTACAAGAGATCAGTGAGATTGTGAATTGCCCCGTGAACACAGTTAAAACACGCTTGCACCATGCGCGGAAACGAATTCGTGAGCTCATCGACGAGGCTCGCAGCTCTATTAACATGCCGACCGGTGAGGGAGGTTTGTCATGAAAAATACGGCAGAAACACAGCGTCGGGCCTCCGATATGTTGGCTGATTACTTGAATGGGCACCTGACCGAGTCGGATCGCCAATATGTGGAATCGGTGCTGGCAAGCGATGCTTCGCTGAAAGAACAACTACTCTTCGAAGAGAGTTTGAAGGTGGCGCTGAGGACGGAGTCAGAGTTGGTAGAAACTCGAGTAACGACGTCAGACGCGGGCTTTGATGCGATCGCAGACCGAATAGAACCGCAGAGACATCCTATTGCTGACGCTTTTAGCAATTTTCTGGAGCAGTGGCGTTGGCTCGCTGTCGCCGCTCCTGTTGCCGCAGTCGTTTTGATGCTTTCAATGAATGGCCTTCAGCAGGGGCCAGTAGCGCCCGTTCAAGAGTTTGAGACGGCATTCGACGATAAAGCCAATTACGAAGCACCTACCTTACTGGTTCTTTTTGAAGAGCCTCCGGAAGAATCCACTCTTGCCGAATTTTTGGCCATGCACGACCTTAGTCTGATCGATAACGCGGCTGTGGGGCCAATGCTGGAATTGCGACCGCAAGATAAAGAAGCCAACCTTCGTGCCGTAGCTACTAAAATCGAGGATTACCCTCGCGTGCTGGCTGTGAAGCTCCTCGGTGCTCAGCCGTGAGCTTGTGGCTTCGCAGGTCTTCAAAATCGGCTTGCTTGATCTGCGTAGTTCTGTTGCTCGGGTCTGCCTGTTCACAGAGTCAGCTTGCTCCCTCAATTCAGTTCGCTGACCTGGCGAACTTTGACACGGAGCAGACCGTGATGGTGGTGATCAAAGACCCACGATCGGAACGTCATCGGCGCGGCATCAACGCACCGGGATACAGCCCCGCTTACGGCTACGCTGATGATCCGGCCCTGGACCGTGCCGGCAAAGCCATAGCACAAAAGTACTCGCTCACGCTTTTGGCTCAGTGGCCCTTACGGAATCTACCAGTGCTCTGCTTGGTGATTGAGGAGCCCAATGAAGAGGTAATAAAGGCCCTACGGGCCGACGCAGAGGTAGAGTGGATACAGGCGTTTAACGAATTCACTACGCAAACAACGCCCGAGCGATTGAACCCAGGATTCGAGCCGATTTTTACCGATGGGCAAGAAAAGGGCGCGGGTGTGACCGTAGCAGTGATAGACACCTCAGTGGACACGACTCACCCCTCCCTGCAGGGCAGTATGCTAAGGCAGCAGAACTTTGCGGGTAGCCCGGAGCGTATCGGTAGCGAGAGCCACGGAACTGCGGTGGTGGGATTGATAGCAGCCCAACCGCAGGCGGGGACAAAGATGCTTGGCATTGCAACAGACGCGACTGTGGAAGTCCTCAGAGCGTGCTGGCAGGCGACAGAAGAAGCAAAAGGTCGCTGCAATACGCTAACGCTCGCGCTTGCGTTAGATCGTGCTGTTGATCTGGCACCTCAGATTTTGAACCTGAGCATCACCGGGCCCGCGGATCCGGTGCTAGAGAAGCTGATCGAGAAGCTGCTCGCCTCCGGAACCCTGGTTGTGGCAGCCTTCGACGAAGCGCTCCATGAGACGCAACGATTCCCTCGTCATCGAACCGGCGTCGCTTATGCTTTTGGGACCAATGGAGATACAACCGGTTTACCGCTTTCCAATGAGGAGGCGGTGCTATTGACCGCACCCCGCCATGCACTGTCCTTGGCCCCAGCAGCGAGGTACGACCTGGTTTCTGGCCACTCGGTGGCTGCGCCGCAGGTAAGTGGCCTGGCGGCTCGGCTCATGGCCAGCAAGCCTGGCGCCTCTCGTGAGGAAATTTTGCAGGAGCTTTCCCATTGGCTCCGACCACGCTAAGCATGCAAAATAGGATTTTGTCCGACAGCTAGCGTTTGCTTTGTTAAGCCGAGCAGTTTTAAGGGTACTACCGATAGGGGCTCGTTCGAGAACGACCCGGTATAGAGAGACCCGGCCTAGAAAGGCCTGGTCGATACTGACGCGGTCGATAGGGGCCACGTCGAGAGAGACCACGTCGAGAGAGACCCGGTCAAGAAACACCCGATCGAGGAGAGTAGGTGCGGCTGGGGCACGATCCAACGCGGGTTCGCAGCTAGCGGCCTTTGCGAGGCTCCCTACTTGCGAGCAACCTTTTGCGTGCTTCGCTTTTATCACGCTTCTGAATATGCCGCTGCCAGTCAGCGCGAACGAGTTCGTGGCTTCTGCGCGCTTTGACTCAGACTGGATGTATCACGGTCTTAGTGAAACACTCGGTCGCCCAGCGCTCGGCTTGGCTCTGGACTGGCAGAGTGATACTCGCTGGTTCGCGGGCTTGGAAACGCATCGTATGTTCGACGATTCCAATGCTCCGAGACCTTGGGCGACGATGCTCTATCTCGGTGCGGGTGAGAGCATTGGTGAGCGCGGCTTTTTAACCGGCTCTCTGCAGCGTCGAAATTTTCCCACATCGAACGTTCCCTGGAACTTTACTGAATTTGAGCTTGAGTATGATCATCAGCTGACTGCGCAAGATCGGCTTCGGATCAGTGTGGATTATGCTTCGGACTATTACTCGCTCGAAACGTCTGCGTTTACGATGGAGGTCAATTACTCCCGAAACTTCGGCAGGCGGTTCTTCGTCCATGCACAACTGGGGGCATTGCACATAGCGGATCAAAGCCAGCTACCAAGCTACGAGTACGGCAGGCTGGGGGGCGGTGTGAG
>JBCCQO010000194.1:0-6607 GCA_039024595.1 Pseudomonadota bacterium
CGGCCACAGCACGTATTCGCGCGCTATGCCTTAGATCCTCGTGGGTAACCAACCATAGGCTGTAGGTGGCTGCAGCAACCTCCGGTAGTACTCGGCATAGATCCGGATGCTTAGATGCCCAACGATGCGATAGAACCGCCAGCCCCATTCCCTCTTGCACCGCGCGGAGCTGCGCGGCCGGGCTATCGGTACGCAAGGCGACTTCCGATTCAATCTGTCGCTCTTTAAGGTAGTCGCCGAGCAAATCCGTTCGCCCTGGACCGAACACACCCCAAACCCAGCGGCGACCGTTCAAATCAGCCATTTCCTCTATTGGATCGTTCTGGTCCAACCAAGACTTAGCGGCATAGAACCCGAAGCCAACGCTCGCGAGTTTGCGCGTTATGAGATCAAGCTGCGTGGGTCGCCCCATGCGCAAGGCGATATCTGCTTCGCGCTGGACTAGGTCAGCCGTGCGCGATTCGATTCGTAAATCAATCGAAATGTCTGGATAGACCCGTTGTAACTCCGCCAGCACAGGCACAAGCCACTCCGACCCGGTACCCTCGTTCGCCGACACGGTTACCTGACCGTGCAATCCGCTGACGCTGCCATCAGCAAATCGTTTGATCGACAACATCTCACGCGACATTTTGCGCGCGCTGTCTTCAATTTTGTGGGCAATTTCAGTCGGCGCTAAGCGCCGACCCACGCGCGCAAACAAATTCACCCCCATCCGCTTCTCAAATGCCGCCAAGCGCCGACCCACGGTGGGCTGAGAGAGCTCCAACTGCTCTGAGGCGGCCATCAGACTACCCGCGTCGTACACTGCAAGAAAAACCGCCACGTCCGACCAGTCGCTGGGAGATATATCAATTTCGGAATCGATAAATTTATTCATAATTGAATAGGTTTTAAACAATTTTGCGATTGTTATGCAATTTTGTAACTCCTAATCTGGTTCTGCAAGTCGCAACCAACCAAGGAGCTATGACATGCAACACTCACTTAGCCAGAAACTCAGCACGGTTTTCTTCTTCGCTGTTGTCTCCCTCGTCTCCGTTGCCCTGCTTTCACCATCGGCGGTCGCGGAAATCTATCCAAGCAAACAACCGCAATTGCTCCGCCAAGCCGAACGGGCGCTGGAACGAAGCAAACCAGAGAGTGCGCTTCGCCTAACGGCGGCGCAGAGAGAACGTGGAACGCGAGCATCCTTCGCTGCAGATTTGGAGGGTTTGGAATGCCGCGCATTTTTGAAGATGAAAGACGCGCTAGCCGCTAAAACCGCATGCTTAGCGGCGATTTCTGCAGAGGTCGGTATCGAGAAGTGGCGTCACCTCAATAACTTAGGGGTCGCCGAACTGCAGCTGGGAAACTATGAAGCGGCAGAAGCTGCCTTCGCACAAGCCGCGAGGTTCAGCCAAGGGACTCACATTGCAAGGCGTAATCTATCGCTTGTTCGCCAAGCAATCGCTACCACCGATGCAGGCACGCAAGAAGCGCTGGCGGCAACACGGTAAGTCTAGCGTAGAAGGCCGACACCTTAGGTGTCGGCCGTTCACTTCATCACCGACTCGGCGATGGACAAAGGCTGCTACAACTTGACGATGAGCTTGCCGCGATTGCTTCCGTCGAAAAACATGTTCAGCCCTTCAATAGCCGAGCCCAGTCCCTCCAGTATGTGAGTCCGATGTTTCACCTTGCCCTCCATCACATAGGGTGTGAGTTTCTCCAGCAGCGCAGGGATTTCTCCATAGTGATCGGGCACAGCAAAGCCCCGCACGGTAATGCGTTTCTTAATTAATGGAATCCAGTTTGGACCAGGGGATGGCTTTTCGGCGGTGTAGTCCGCGATCATCCCACATACGACGATGCGTCCATGGGCATTCATGCGATCAAATACGTGCTGCTGAATCGGACCACCGGTATTTTCGAAATAGATATCTACCCCCTCGGGCGTAAGCTCGGCAAGACGCGCAGGGATATCGTCCGTTTTGTAGTTGATGGCTCCATCAAAACCCAGTTCGTCCACAATCCAGCTGCATTTCTCGTCGTCACCGGCGACTCCGATGACTCGAAGGCCGTCTGCCTTAGCAAGTTGACCGACTAGCGAGCCCACAGAACCTGCCGCACCGCTCACCACCAAGGTCTCACCCGCTTTCGGATCACCAAAACCGTAGAGTCCCTGCATCGCGGTAATACCCGGAAGAGCAAAGACGCCGAGAACCATTTCTTCGTCCAGGCCGGGAGGAAGCTTGTTGAACCCATCACCGTTGCTCACAAGATACTCAGTCCACCCGGTCATGCCGCGAACCTTATCGCCAACAGCAAAATCCGGGTGATTGCTCTCAACCACCTCAGCAACGCCCGATGCACGCATCACCTCGCCTAAGCCTACCGGAGGGATGTAGCTCTCTGGATCCGGACTCATCCACCCAATCATCGCCGGGTCTAGAGACATATGGGTTTGTTTCAAAAGAATCTCTCCCGGTCCCGCGCTTGGGATTTCCTCTTCAACGACTTCAAAGAGCTTGGCGCTAATCGGACCGGGTGTGGGCCGGGCAACCAAATTGATTTTTGTATAACTACTCATACTGCTTATTCCTTTATGTTTTTCCACGATTCGTTTACGACGTGAATATATTATTAATGAGCTTTTACTGATGTTATATAGCGATTAATTCGTTATTTTATTGTCTTTATGACAATAATCATTCAGCGGGGTGATGTTGGTGGACCAGTTAAGAGCCGTACGCTACTTCGCGAAGGTCGTGGAATTGGGCAGCTTTACTCGAGCTGCAGTGGAGTTTTCGGTGCCCCCCTCGTCCCTGTCCCGACGGATCGCTGACCTTGAAAGCGCCCTTGGAGCCAACCTGCTGAAGCGCAGCACTCGTTCGGTTCAGGTAACGGAAATTGGACAGATTTATTATGCGCAGATAGCAGACATCCTCGCGCGCCTGCAGCAGAGCGACGAGACTGTGCGCAATTACCAAGCAATCCCTATGGGTCGCTTGCAGATCAGTTCGACCGTTGGGTTTGGTGAACGTTTACTGCTGCCATTGATGGACGAATTTAGAGCGCTCTACCCCAAGATCATTCTTGATATAAGTCTTAGTGACGCAATAACCAATCTCGACCGGGACGACGTCGACATCGCGATTCGCGGAGGCTATGCGCCGAACGAACGCGTGCAGGCCATCCGCTTGATGGCCAATCAGTTTATTCCCGTCGCAGCTCCATACTATCTGAAGGAAAACGGCACTCCGCGAAACGTCTTTGCGCTACGGGAACATCGAGGCCTGTACTTCCGAACGCCAGCGGGGCCCACACCTTGGCTGTGCGAAATTGAGGGTCAGTGGCACGATGTGTCGGCCACCACTGTCGCCGTATCCAATAACGGAGGATGGCTGGCAACGCTTGCGGTGCGTGGTGAGGGCATCATGATGGCGCCGCGCTGGTCTCTAGGCGCATACCTTGAACGGGGCGAACTCCTCGAATTGCGCTTGGATCATACGCTGCGCGTGACACAGAACCCGGACCTGGCGGTTTATCTTCTCTACCAAAAACAACGCTACTTGGTACCAAAAATTAAGGTGGCGGTGGACTTTTTGGTGGCTCGATTAAAAACCGGATGAATAGGGAACTGGGACGCAATCCAGTTCGTTGTTCGTGCCGAAGCCTTACCCCAGGTACGTTCATCTATTAATACTGATGTGCCTAGGAATACTGGTACCGTCAACGACGTCGAAGCTCTCGAATTCGACGGTCTGCATGACGACGTTGGTTGGGCTGCTTTCGGCGGGCAAGAACAAAACGTCTGTCTCGTTATCGATGAAACGCATCTGATTAAGGTCCCAACGGCCGTTCACCGGTGCTGCCAGCCCCATCCCAAAACCCTCGATCGTTACGTTTTCGATGCGCGATGGACCGTGTGTGGCATCGTTTCCAATATCTAATCCGATTCCCGCTTTGGCGGTACCAGGATTAAAAGAAAACCGACTTAGACCTCTTCCAAAGCCAACGATCCTTGCACCGATCAGACTCATACGCTCGTTGTAGTTCAAGAGCACACCATCACGGTTACCCCATACCGTAAGGTCGCTCACTGTGGGCGATAATGTATCGATGTAGGACTGCGGGGGCACCAGGTGAAAACCGTTGCTGGCGTCGTTCCCTAAATCTAGATAGTTCTCTGCGTGGACGTAGCGAATCCGAAAGCCAATCACCGACCCATAGGATTCGTTCCCTCGGCTTTCTGCAAACGGCGCCCACCAGACCTGAAGCCGATCCCGACCCAGAATAAGGTTGCCGTTAGGTAGATCGGCAACGGCTACCGTTGCGCGGGTCGTCATGGGCCTTGTGGGCTCCATAATCCCGTCAGTCCAGTAAACGATTCCATGGGCTGTAGAACCGGCGGACACATTATTGATTAGGCTAACGCGATTACCCGTAAGCCAGAAGCCATCACCGTTGTGGCCATAATCCATTCGGTTCGCCCGTATGTCCGGGTCGATCGCATCCAGTGCACCCAGGTTGAACGTGCTGTTTACGCTTCGTATCGCGATGTTACCCTGCATACTCCCGATTTCATCGCCCGCCTCCGTGTAAAAGCCAGCGCCCTGAAAGCCGTAGGCGACATTATTGATAAAGTTGACATGCGATGAGTGATTCACGAAGCCCCAGCCGGGGCCGTTAACCGCGACCGAGCCCTGCACCAGCGCAGGTGCAGAGCTTGGGTTCGTCCCAACCCGATGAAAGTGCAACGCGTAGCGCCCTCGCACATTGGATCCGAACAGAGGCGTGACGCGCGCCGTGGCAGGCGCATTGTCACCGACACCGCCATCGTCAAACTCAAAGAAGAAGTCATCAACTTCCCGGGACTTATCTGTCCTGCCCAACTCGGTGAATCTCGCGTTTTGAATCACCACGTCTGCGCTCATCATCATGATGTGGCCACGGCGGTTTATCGCTGGATTCTCAGACACGAATTCGACGTTTCGGCTGCTGTTAGCGACATAGACGTTGAGGTCAGCCTGAGGCGCTCGATGATCGATAGACAAGGGCAAATCGAGCGTTACCCGTGCGCCGCTGATAGCGCGAATCCTCCGGATTTCATCGCTACGTGGATCATTGGGGACCGTACCGGTAATAATGAGCTCGTCGCCCGGCTGCCAACCGGTTGGCGCTTCACCCAGGTTGAGTGCACTGTCTCCCTCTGCGGCATGCGGCGTGATAGTAGTGCGGTGAGTTTTAGCGTTCCCATAAATCCGGGTCCGTCCCATGAGAACAGCCCCGCGGCTTAGCCTATCCGGATCGGAAATAAGTCCGTTATCAACAAACACCACGCGAGCGTTCACAGTGTCTTGTATCGGTTGCTCTGCGGTGCCTATCTCTAGCGAGCCGGAGCAGGAACTGAACAAGGTGTCGACCTGCAATTGGGTATTCACCGTCGGAGCGAAACGCAAAGAGCCATCGATCCTAACTGTTTCTAGACGCGCTTGAACCGATGAGTCGATGATGACGTCAACACCCTCGGGAATCCGCACGAAAGCGCCGTTACCAGGGAGTTGGCCACCCCACGTTTGTGGATCCGTCCATGCACCCGATCTCACCGCCGCATGGGTAACCTGAGAAAGCGATACAAAACTCGGCTCCATAGCGCAGTGCGAACCGGCACCGGCCATACCCCCATTACCATGGCCTGGGCCACCATCTTGCTGCGATCCACCGCCGGTATTTGGATCTGTGGAATCACCGCCTCCTTCTTCCGACAGTTCCCCATCAGTCGATTCCTCATCACCTTCGAACTCATCATCTTCAAAATCGTCTTCATCGGAGTCGTCATCTAGGTCTGCCATCGCTTGTTCTGAATCCTCATCGAACTCATCGTCAAAGGCTTCCTCAAAGGCGTCGCGCACCCGATCAAACCAACTCAGTAAGTCACCAAAAAATATGTAGGCCTGTGCCGAGCTCGCTGAACCCAACAAAAGCACGAGTAGTACTACTCTCGCACCGCGAGGACTGGCGTTACTTCCTGGTAATTTCAGCATGGCGCTCACTTTTTCTAAGTTGTCGATGTCACCAATCCTGATGTTATAGGCAGATGCCAAGCTTCGGTTTTACAAACGGGACTACCGTTTCATACAAATTTGTATCTTTGCGACTGTTTGTAAGAATGGAGTGACGATGCTTTTGTTCAGATAACGTTTTTGGCGCGTCTCGCGTCCAACGCATGCCTGACAAGAAGGTCATCACACGATCCAGTAATCTCTCTGATGCCCACCTTGTGATTCACTTAAAAGGGCATGCAGCGTGTGGCCCCACAAAACGGTCTGAGAATGTTAGTAAACGCTTTTTGCGACAGAGCGAAAATCGAAGGCGTTCAAAAACAGGGTGTGCAGGCGACGAGAGTAGAGCCGGCGGGCGTGAAAGAGCGAAACTATGCAGTCGACGCTGTGAAGACGAACCAGTTGCACGGGACAATATTAGAGGGAAACAATAGAGGAAGATTTTGGTGGAGCCAGGCGGGATCGAACCGCCGACCTCAACACTGCCAGTGTTGCGCTCTCCCAGCTGAGCTATGGCCCCATCGAAGGAGGCGCGATTCTATGCGATGGTTCTTGACGGC
>JBCCQO010000195.1:0-6583 GCA_039024595.1 Pseudomonadota bacterium
CGAAATCATTTCCCTTGCGTGGCCGATGCCTGCACAAAAGGACCAAGCCCCAGCACCGCGCGCTCCTCATCGATGCGCGAGGCATTCTTCTCAAGGAGGGCCTTGTACTGCGAATTCGTGCCCATCAGTTCCGTAAGATAGTCTCCTGCCAAATCGCTGCCCAGCAAACCCCGGGTGGATTCACCCGCCCGTTGCAGGCTGGCTAGCACTTCACTCTGATCGCCTTGCAGCGCGTACCAGCGGGCCAGATTCAGATAAAGATCATAGTTGTCAGCGCCGTTGAGTCGACTGGTCTCAATCGCTCGCCCCCAGTGCTCGATCACAGACTGCAGCTGTTCGAGCTGCCCTGTGCGATGAAAGGCATAGGCTATCGTCCAGTAAGGCGCCAACTGGACCTCAAAGCTCCAAAACAGCTCCCGCCCAAAGTGATCGACGTCGGTAAAGTGGTCGTCATAGTAGGCAAGAAGTTCCTGGTCGCGTCTTGCCACAGCTAGCGTGGTGAGATACTCAACCTGGAAGGCGGAGAACCCTTGGCTAGCTTCGACTAAATTTTCAGCCATGTCGATCGCATCATCGAAACGCCTCTCGCTCAGCGCGGACCGTATCGGAGCAAAAGGTACTGGTTGCTGGGCTGCGGAGGCACTGTCTCCAATACTCAACGACATCTGGGTTAGGGGCGCAATGATCGGCCCAATCCTTCCGTAAGACTCTTGCAGCTTCCTAAGCCGTTGAATCGCTGTAGCGATGTCACCTCGCCTTCGCTCGAGCACAGTCATCGATTCCTGAACCGAGATTTGGGGCGCCTGAGCACGAGTAAGTCGTTCAATAACTTGCTCGACCAAGTCAGCCTGGCCCGTACCCACGGCAATGAGACTCAGATTGAGAGCCGCAGGAGGAAACAAGGGGTCGCGCTCAAAAAGAAGCTGCAGTTCTCGTACAGCGTCTAAATATCGCTGCTTCCCCGTCAGGCAAATCGATAACCACAATCGCGCATTGGTATGAGCTGGGTTTGTATCGAGGGCACGACGAAGGGAGACCTCCGCCTTAAGAAGCTGCTTTTGATCTAAGTAGAGCAATCCGCGAATCGCGTGCCCATCGGCCAGATCCGGATCGAGTTGTAGAGCGCTCTCCGCATGCTCAATCGCTGTTTTTACGGACTCGTTGACGGGACGTCGACCAATCGCCCCGGGGCTCGCCGCAAGCAGCCGAGTCGCAAGTGACAACAGTGCGCGGGGCGGGGCGTAATCTGGGTTCAGTTCAATGATTTCATACAGTAACTGCTCGGCCTCCTCCATCGCGGGCAGCTCGCGCAGGGTAACCAGTTCTCGAGCACGTAGATAACGGTCGTAGGCATCGAAGGGCCGAGCGATAGCGGGCTCAGTGCGCGCTTTACCCAAGTTGACCGCAAGCGTGTTAATGACCTGCTGAGCAACCGCTTCTTGCACCGCAAAGATGTCGTCTAAGCGCCCGTCAAAGGTCTCGTTCCACAGCATTGCGCCGTCTACGCTTCGAACCAGTCGCGCGAGAATACGAACAGACTCACCCTGCTTGCGAACGGACCCTTCTAGCAGCATCGAAGCCCCAAGAGCTTCGCCAATCTCCCGCAACGTACGCCCACCCTCTCGAAACATAAAAGAAGAGGTTCGGCCCGTAACGGTCAATGTGGATTGCGTCGCTAATGCGTTCAGAATCTCTTCGGAAACACCGTCCGCGAAGTATCGCTGATCGCCCAAAGGAGACAGGTCATCGAATGGAAGTACTGCAATGGTCCCGCCAGTAAGCGGTGCCGTTTGCGTGGTCGGGGCTTCGGTGAACCTTTCCCAAATAAGCAAACCGCCAATGATGATCAAGCCGAGGATTACGATCGTATCGAGGCGGCGCACCGCCCTTAACTGATCCTCCCCGGTGCGCGATGCGCCAGCAGTTCGAACGATGCCATCGGGCGTTAGATCAAACACCCACGCCAATGCCAGTGCAACCGGAAATCCAAGCAGGAGTCCAACGGCGAAGATAGTGTTGATGTAGTCTGGGAGCCGCAGAGCCGGCACCATAGTTGAGACGACCTGAATGACCAGCCAACTGACCACGCAGTAGGCGGTAGCGACCCGAGCCACATTGCGACGGCGAAGTTCAGCCCAAAATTGCATGTTCAGCGTTTAGCGGCAGGCGCCTTTCGTGAGATCCCACTAGTTTACTCAACTTACGACGCAGGAATAGCGCGAAGGGGCGCGGCGAAATACGCTCTAGCAAAAGCGGGGAGCCAAATCGAGAGGGGTTACAGAGCGCGACAAAATGTCTCGAACTTGTTTACGAATTTCGGATTTAACACCCGTTTATATTCATTCCATGGCGTGGCGCCAGAGTGGGTCACGATAGATCCGGAAAAACCCTCGGGAAACAACACGACACAACCGTCGGTCAGATAGGCATTCAGGTGGTCTTCGTCCATGATTCCCCGATCGAAGCTCGTCCACGCCGCTTCAATAATGTTCATCGTTTGAACATTGCGAAATCCACGACGAACCACTGCCTCCTCTATTTCGAACTTCTCTGCGAGAGACCGAATCAAATCTGGGTCATGCTCTGCGGATACCGACGTTTCGAGGTACATGGCATTGATTTGCATTACCGCGTCTGCCTCAGCAACGTTGTTTGCGTGTCGTAGCTCCAATCCGACAAAGATCAGTGACAAAACAATGCTTAAGGTTCCGACGAATTCGGTAGCCGTTCTAAATTTAGATTCGCTAGCCACGGTTTAACCCCCGACCTACCTTCGATCGATAATGTTACCCGCTATTTCGACTCTTTTGCTTTCATCATCGGCCACTAGAAGTTGGCGCGGTCAGGAGGCAAGTCGCCCGATTATGGACTGGATGCTGCGACCACAGCCGGAGGACAGTACACGCCTAACCACTTTGAGGTCAGTGTGCCCGCCATCATCGAGCCACTGACGTTGAGCGCTGTTCTGCCCATATCGATCAGCGGCTCAATCGAAATCAGTAATGCCGCTAAGGCAACCGGAAGTCCCATGGCCGGAAGCACCATCAAGGCTGCAAAAGTTGCGCCGCCACCCACGCCAGCGACTCCAAAGGAAGACACCATGATCACCATCACCAACGTAACAAGGAAGTTAATGGACAGCGGATCGATACCGACCGTCGGCGCCACCATCACTGCCAGCATCGCCGGGTAGATTCCGGCGCAACCGTTCTGCCCGATTGTGGCACCGAGACTGGCGGCTACATTGGCAACGGTCGGATCATTGCCCAGGGACTGGGTCTGCGTTTCTACGCTTAGCGGTATTGCTGCAGCCGAGCTTCGGGAACTGAAGGCAAACGCTAGCACCGGCCAGGTTCGGGAAAAAAACTGCAATGCATTCACACCGCCTATGGTTAGCAAAAGTCCGTGGGCGGCGAACATAACCGCAATCGCTAAATACGATGCCAGCACAAAGCCCAGCAGACTCAGCACATCACTCCCATTGGATGTAGCAGACATCTTGGTCATTAGGGCTAGAACCCCATAAGGCGTTAGCCCGATGATCAACTGAGCAAATTTGTGGATGATCGTCTGCGCCACCTCGCTGAAGCGACGAAAGGAGGCAGCGTGCTCCGGGTTTTCTCTGCTCACTAGCAGCCCAGCGATGCCGATCAGAACGCCGAAAATGACTACGGCGATGATAGACGTACTGCGCTGTCCAGCGAGATCTTCGAATATGTTTGATGGAAAGAAGCTGACGAGCATGTCGGCGGGGGAAAGGTCGGCCAAACGCAGCTGACGTTCCGCATTTGTCGTTGCTCGAGCGATTTCGCGCTCGCCCTCGATCAGACCTTCTGCGCTCAAACCGAATGACGCGGTGATAAAAACTCCGACCAGCGCCGCAAGGGCCGTCGTGGCGAGCAGTAGACCGACGACGGAGCCGCCCACTTTTCCCAACGTCGCTATTTCGTCCACTTTCAGAACCGCAGCGATCATGGTGATAAGCACGAGCGGGGCTATTAGCGCTTTGAGCAGATTAACGTAGATACGACCGACCACGTTGATCCACTCCAGCGAACCGGCAATGATCGGGCTTCCTTCGCCGTAGGTCAGTTGCAGTCCAAGGCCAAACAGCGTGCCTATGACCAGTCCTGTCAAAACGCGACGGCCCAGAGACCATTCGCGTTGTCCGAGCATGAACAGCAAACCGGTGGCCGCTGCGAAACAGATCAGGTTTAGGACTAGCACCACAGGCTCCAAAGCTCGCTGAATCGGCATCTTAGCAGGCGCTGTTTCGGGCTGCTCTCGGTGAAAAGGATGAGCTGGTGTACTGGGAGCAATGAAAAACGCAGAATGTACAACTCAACATCAAAGTACGCAGCAGAGAGTCGAGACTATGACCTCACCCAAAGGACAAGCAGGGCCTCAGCAAGTCGCTACGCTCGCGAAGACGGCCCGCGAAAACACCGTTTCCGCAGCCCGTACCAGCACTATTGGCGAGTCAGAGCCCCTGTACGATGTTTATCACTATGGCTTTTCCATATGTTCCAACAAAGTTCGAGCGGTCCTGTTCGAACTGGGGATTCCCTGGCTATCGTTGGAGCTTGATCCCAGCAAACATGAAAACTACCAGGCGGATTATGTACGGCTTCGTTTAGCGTCGGAGCTAGCGGAAAAGGCCTCGTTCGCTACTGGGTGGGAAGGAGGTTCCTCAGTTGAAGAAAATGGCTTTGACGCACTGGTCGTGCCCACGCTCTTTGATCGTGATCATTCAAGCGTTGTAGTCGACTCACTGGCTATCTGCATTTACTTGGCAACGCGGCATCGTGAACAGAGTGATCTGTTTCCAGATTCCTTGCGGCCCGATATCGAAAGGCAGCTCGAGGCGGTCGATAAAACCCCACATGTCGCGCTCCTGTACGGGCCCAATCCGGAAGGGCCGGACCGACGAGCATTCGTTTTTCGACAGGTCTTCAAAGGCGAGCACCTCAAAAAAGCCAAAGTGGCCGAAAGCGAAGCTAAGAAGATAGCCGGTGAAGACCCTCGCCTGGACGAGGCCTATGCGGCAAAAATCGCCAAAGAAAAAGCGGGTAGCGCATTCGTTGCCGATCAAGAAAAAATGCGCGACGCGCTCACTAAAACCAAAGTGGCTCTCGCACAGCTAGGCGACGACCTTGAGAGCGCGCCCGGGCCATGGCTCTGCGGCGATCGCTACACGCTTGCAGATCTTTTCTGGGGAGTGAGCCTGTTTCGTCTGGAGTACCTGGGCTATGGATGGCTATTACACGAAGCCCCCAAGCCGGAAGCGCTACAGACCTATGCAGAGCGAGCTATTTCGCGACCTTCTGTGATCGCCTCGGTGGCAAAATGGCCCAGCCAGCCTTGGTCAAAGCCGGCGGCAAAATGGATGCGCAGTCCAAGCATAAAAGACCGCCTGATGGGCTGGGGGTCTTAGTGCGCGTCTTGGTCTTTAGCCTGGTTTTTAGCTTGATCTTTAGGTAGACACGGCGTACCTCAGGCATTCCTGTGAACTCGATAAGGCACCTTTTTCACAACCGAAACTTCGCGGGATTGATCCTGGCAAATACCATCCTCGGTGCCGCTTTTCCGATCCAGCTTGTCCTCGGCGGCTTGACCGGACTGGCCTTGGCCCCAGACCCGACCTTAGCAACGCTCCCATCCTCGGTCCAAACTCTGGCAGGTATGCTCGCGGCTGCTCCCTTTTCCTTACTTATGGGACGAAGAGGACGACGTTTTGGCTTCGCGTGCGGAGCTGTTCTGACCCTCTTTGGTGCCTTATGCGCGACACAAGCATTGGCCACTCAGAATTTTATGCTGTTGTGTGCTGCGCACTTTTCGATGGGCGCGGGCTGGGCTTCCTACCAGTATTTTCGTTTTGCGGCCGGTGAGGTTGTCGAGGATTCTTGGCGACCCGTCGCTATTTCACTCATGCTCAGCTCGCTTCTGGTCGCCGCGATTGTGGGCCCACAGATTTTCATTGCGACGAAAGACCTCATGCAACCGACCGCCTTTGCCGGCGCTTACGCGGCCACAGGCTTGATCGCGGTGCTTGGCGTTCTGCCTTTGGTCATCGTCCGCGTCCCGCGACCTCAACGGAAAGACAGCGACCGAGGCCAAAGAAAGTCTTGGGCATTCGCCGCACTGCGCAGCCCTGCGATAAAGCGGGCCGTCGGCATCGCGGCTTTAGCGCAAGGGGTGATGGTCTTTCTAATGATCCCCACACCGATTGCGATGGTCAGCAATGGATTAGCTGACACGATCGCCAGCGATGTGATCCGCTGGCATATCGTAGCGATGTTTGCCCCAAGCTTTTTTACCGGCTTCCTCATCAAACGCTTTGGGGCAAACCTCATTGCCATGACCGGACTAGCGACGATCACAGTAGCCGCCGTTGGAGCGGCAACGGGCGTATCTCCAATGCACTTTTACGGGTCTTTGATCATATTGGGCGTTGGATGGAACTTCGGTTTCATTGGCGCCACAGCGATGCTCGATGCGGCCGTTTCTGAGGCAGATAAAGCTGCGGTGCAGGGCGCGAACGATACCGTTATCGCTCTTGTCTCCACTATCGGCGCCTTTGCCG
>JBCCQO010000196.1:0-6570 GCA_039024595.1 Pseudomonadota bacterium
GACGGGATCGATATCACCGACGGCCCGCTGTATCTGACTAGGAATTTTGAACTTCCCGGCATCACGATAGATTTAGAGTCGCTCACGACAAATCAAACAACTTCCGTATACACGTTTAATCAAAATAACTCCGGGCTGCGAAGCGTAAATACAGGTTTTGACGTTTTCTCGGAAAACTTCTCCTGGTCTATCTCGTCAATCGACGGAGTAGACCAGTTGCGACTCACTTTCAATCCAGGGGTGACCGGCTTTTCAACATCGCTCACTACTGTGCCGTTTCCCTTTGAACAATCTAACTCAGGGGTGCAGGAACTCGCCGATAAATATGGTCAGCTGGTCGTCGATCAGCTGCTTACCGTAGATCTGGATCTCTTAATTCCGGCAGCACAAATTGAAGTTCAGGAACAGGTTGAAGCTATAGCAATTACAAGAGTAAGCGCCGGTATCTGGAATTTGAGTCTGCAATTCACAGAGACTTTGATCATTCCGCAAAATGTGATCGACGCAGTTCCTGGGGGCTGGCAAGGCGATACGACGCCCACAAGTGCGACGCAAACACGCGAGGAGGAAGTCACTGTAACGCGCTATGAGGGAATGCTATTTAGCAACTTAAGCGACACCGACATTGAAGGCGCCTGGGCTCTTCCAATGTTCCTTAATGATCCGGGTAGCGCACCGTCACCACCCGCGACACGATTCCGTCGCTTCTTCAGCGAAAAAGTGGAGTTCCTCGCCAATGGAACCGCCATTGGGACTTACTCCGGCATCGCTTTTGACTGGGTATTAAACGGCGATCGTTTACTACTAACGAGCGGTAACGAATCTTTTTCTTATAGCCTGCTGGACGAAAATAATAACGTCAGCCTGTTAGCTCTCGAGTACACCTCTAGCGCTGACCCAGACGGTTTCGTTTATGTGGCAAGAGGGGGTCGATTTCGAGAATCCGGCCTCGCACGAGCTCAGGCTTTGCCAGTAGAGCTACCGACGTTTTATCAATCTCTGATTAGTGGAGAGCCAACGCTTATAGACGGTGTGCTGGCGTGCGAGGGCATCTCTGGCTGGTTTTTCACAGTTCCAGGAATGGCTCGACAGATTTTTGGATGCAGAGACTCCACTCCCGGTAGTCGACGTTTCCTGCTCAACCCTCAGAGTACGATTAATATCACGGATGAGGAGATCACCTACTTTAGAAGCTCTGGATTCTCCGCGCAGCGGCGCTTTTGGCAGATTTTATCTGAGACAAATTCAGGCTTAATTGTGGCCATCGAACGCTTTGAGTTCGTATTCGATCAGAATGGTAACAGCACCTTTGAAGAATCTGAGTCACAGGAGGGTGCGGCCCCGCGCTTGATCGTGTTAAAGCCGATGGATCTTTCCTTAAGCGGTGAGCCCTGGGACGAGCTTGACGCAGATGATGATGGCCTAAATAGCCTTGCCGAGGTCGCAAACGGGACTGACTTCGGCAACCCGGATACAGACGGCGATCAAGTTTCAGATAGCTTAGATCTTTGCCAGCAGACAGACGCGGGTGACACGGTAGATGAAACTGGCTGCGCGCAGTCGCAGCTCGATACAGACAACGACGGCCTCAGCGACGATGTCGACCTGTGCGACGATACTTCTCCGAACCAGCAGGTTAATGCCGCCGGTTGCGCGGCGAATCAACTGTCCTCCGATGCCGACGGCGATGGAATACCGGATAGTGGAGAAATAGAGCTAGGCACTTCTGCTAACAATCCAGATACTGACGGCGACGGTTTCTCGGATCTAGAAGAGCTTGAAGCCGGCACCGATCCCACTGATTCAGACGATTCTCCTCCACAAAGCGGCCTAAACATTATTCTGATCGAAGCGGCTATAAACGGTGACAGCTAGCAAACCTTGCACAATCATTGCCAGCATCTAGGAAGCATATAGTAAGAAGGGCAGGCTCGCTCTAACCGACCGCGCTCGCGCCACCCGGCTGTCTCGATACAAGCGACATTGGAGATAGATGGCCGATCGCTCTATTTCTCAGTCTATAAACGCCGCCAAATCTTTCCGGTACTTCGCTAGCGACTCCGGGTGCAGATACATCATGTGCCCAGCTTCATAGAGTTCCATCGTTAAGTTTCCGCGCAACTCCAGCGGTAGATCGATGTGATCAATAAAATACTCCGCCGCACCGAAGGGTGTGGCCATATCGTAGTAGCCCTGTTGCACAAGCACGCGCATGTGTGGGTTTTGTACCATCGCATAGGCTAGATCAACGGCCGTGTTTGGGACGGGGATCTTGTAGGAGGAACCCGGTTGCGCATGGCGCTGGTCCCAGCTCCGGTAGAGACCGGCAGAACCCACATAGGTACGATCGGTTTTCACTCCGAGGACCTCCCGATAATAGTCGTTGAACGTCGCCATAAAGGCGGGACCGACCGCAGGGAAGAATGGATCATACTGGAAGGTCTGCGCGTTATAGTTGATCGAGTCACCGACAAACCGTGAATCGATTCGACCCACTGTTTTCCTTCGATCGCGCAGCACTTCCTTGGCAAAGGTTTGTTCGTCTACCCGCATGTCCGCTCGATCCCAGTAGTCAACACTAATTCCGGTGAAGCGGTGCATACCCTCAAGCACTTCCTGCCGCTCTTCGTTGGATGCGCGATGGCCTTTTAGCAGCGCCGGCGCGTAGACGTCTTTCGCAAATACATCAGCGGATGCAAGAAACTCGGTCAGACTTTCTGGCTTATCTTCAATCGCATCGTGATACCAAGCAGTTGCCGCATAGGTGGTGAAATAGTTGATGTACGGCAGATCGTTTTTGATACCCGCTTGGCCGGCGATAAAGTCCATGTACGGGGACACTAAAATGACGCCGTTAAGCGCGATGCTATGAGAAGTCAGCAAACGATAAGCGACGCCACCCGATCGAATCCCTCCATAGCTCTCTCCGAGAAGGTATTTCGGCGAGGACCAGCGACCGTTATCGGAAACGTAGCGGGCAATAAAGTTCGCTACCGATTTAATGTCGTTATCGACCCCCCAAAAGTCTTCACCCTTGGCGCCTCCCACCGGGCGGGAAAAACCGGTTCCGACCGGATCGATCATCACCAGGTCGGCTTTGTCGAGTACAGAAAACTCATTATTGACGCGGCGAAAAGGCCCTTCGGTGGTGAACTCCGTATCGTTTACGACGGTCCGCTGTGGCCCGAGAATACCCATATGCAGCCACATTGATGCAGAGCCTGGCCCGCCGTTGTAGGCGAACATGATCGGGCGTTCAGCTTTGTTTGACCCTTTTCTCACATAGGCGGTGTAGCCAAAGTGGGCTATTGGCTTACCTTCTTCGTCTTTCATTTCAAGCGTGCCGGCGGTAGCCGTATACTCGATGTTTGTCCCATCGATCTGCACCCGACCTTCGCTAACAAAGTGCAGCAACTCCGGTGCTGGCGCCGCCGTGTCGCTTTCCGCGTCGATCGAAGCGTGCTCATCCCCGTGCACAGCCAAACTAACCGTTAGCGCTAAGGCGAAAAACGCGCCTTCTACGCTGCTCATAAAGTCGAAAGGTGCCTTTGTTGTTGCACGGGCCATTTTTTTATTCTCCCTACCTCTGGTCAGTTGGATCGAAACGAAGATTTAGTCCAAACAAACGCTTAGCTCATACGTTCGCGATTGAACTCTTTTTCAATCTGTTTTTGTTGCTCAAAACGCGCTGTGCCTCGCTTTTCGTTGCTAGCGCGCATGCGGTCCTTAAAACGCTGCCCACGAAAGTGCTCTAGGAGCGCTGAGAATGTCTTTGCTTCCGTCTCACCGGCAATGAGCGCCTCAACAAACGCAATGTCGACTCCCATTCGATAGGCGATACGGTTCGGCCTAATTTTGTGTGCGTGAAACTGAGCAACCGCTGCGACTTGTTGCTCGCGATTCAAAAGGCATGGCCCCGCATAGCCATCGGGAGGATTCGGGGTGCGGTCATCTGCTGTAGGCGTTTCACTCATCGGGGCAGTAGGAACTGAATTTCACAAAGCTTTCATTCTGCGAACACACTCATCCGTGCGCCGCGCGAGAAATCGAGTGTAGTGCATTGCTTAAGCCTCGGCGAATAACTGCGTTCACGAACCTTCGCCTACGTCGCATTAAAGGCAAGTGGGAACGCACAGCAGGTCCCTTGAGACTCCAGATAACCGCGACAAAAATCAGTCGCCGTGGCGTAAGAGGCGCAGCGTCAACGGGCACTAAAGAACACAGTGGTTAATAAATGTTCAATCAAGTTCTATACTAGGGAGTTCAGCCATCAGATAAGAACTCGGGGGCACCCATGAACGCACCACAAACAGCCGTAGCGGCAACCGATATTGAAACTCGCATGCAGGAAATCCTTGCTGCGCAGCGGGCAGACTATACGGCAGAAGGCAAGGTGACCGCAGCGACTCGAAAAGATCGCCTGCAGCGTGGGATAGACTCCGTGATCAAGTATCAAGACAAGATTGTCGATGCACTGAATACAGACTTTAGCGGTAGGCCTCGCGAAGTCACGCTACTGACCGATGTGGGCCCAACCGTGCAGCCGATGAAGCACGCCATCAAAAGTCTCGAAAAGTGGATGCGTCGAGAGAAGCGTTCCACCATGTTTCCCCTGAACCTGTTAGGCGCCCGATCCTTTATTGAGTATCAGCCTCTCGGCGTTGTTGGTGTGATTTCGCCGTGGAACTTCCCCATCCAACTCACCTTTGGACCTCTTGCGGGCATCCTCGCGGCGGGCAACCGGGCGATGATTAAGCCCTCAGAGTTTACCCCTGCCACTTCTGAGCTGATGGCAGAAATGATCGCCGAAGCCTACGACGAAAAAGAAATCGCTATCTTCACCGGCGGGCCGGAAGTCGGTCAGGCCTTTTCTGGATTGGCGTTCGACCATCTCTTGTTCACGGGAGCCACCGGCGTCGCCAAGCACATTATGGGAGCCGCAGCTCGTAACCTCGTTCCTGTTACGCTCGAACTGGGCGGGAAGTCTCCGGTCATTGTGTCTCGCGACGCCGATCTAGAAGTGGCCGCCCGACGCATTATGTTGGGCAAGACCATGAATGCGGGCCAGATTTGTCTGGCACCGGACTACCTGATGGTGCCGGAAGAGAAGTTAGACGCTATGGTAGCCGCGCTCAAGAAAGCCACCGCAGAGATGTACCCAACCATTCTCGGCAACGATCAGTACACCTCAGTCGTGAACGACCGTCATTTTCAGCGTCTACAAGGGTACATAGCTGATGCGGAATCTCGCAACGTCAAGGTGGAACCTATTAACCCAGGGAACGAGGACTTTGCGAGCCAGAAAGATGGTTACAAGATTCCACCAACCCTGCTGATTACGCCACCAGAGGAGGCAAAGGTTCTTGAGGATGAAATTTTTGGTCCCCTATTACCCATCAAGACCTATCAGGACTTCTCCGAGACAATCGACTATGTGAACGCTCACCCGCGTCCGCTGGCTGCCTATTACTTCGGAAACAGCGACGCAGAGGAAGACGCAGTCTTGAACAAAACGACATCGGGCGGCGTCTGCATAAATGACGTGATCATGCACGTCACGCAAGAAGACCTTCCCTTTGGCGGCATCGGTCCCAGTGGAACCGGGTCTTACCATGGGCTTGACGGCTTCAGGAATTTCTCGCACGCGAAAGCGGTGTATCGGCAATCGAAGTTTAACGTCGCTAAAATTGCCGGGATGCTACCGCCTTACGGTAAAGCGACGGAAAGCACAATCAAAATGCAGACCAAGGCCTAAGCGACCTAACTCCTCGTGCTCCCCGTGGCCGACCCAAACATTGGCCACGGGCAAGCAACAATCCCCGCCGCATGGTGTCTCACCACCTGCGCTATTCTTGAATCAGAGCAAGTGCTATTTGGCTACTAACCTAGCTTATTTATTGCACCAGTTTTTGTAATAGTCTTTGCACACCAGCACCCACTACCCGCCGACGGCTAGTCAGTAGTTTCGTAGGTGTATACGTGTCCTGTTTTAGCAAGCTTCAATAGAGGTACACTCTTGCGTAGTCGATCCATCGCCCGCTTTTCACCAACTGGACTGCTCACCCTCTTGCTCACCAGCGCAATCATAGGCAACACCCTTGCGGAGCCGATCGCAATCGCCCATCGCGGAGCAAGCGGTTATCTGCCGGAGCACACGCTACCGGCAAAGGCCCTCGCTCATGCGCAGGGCGCGCATTTTATAGAGCAGGATGTCGTCCTCTCCAAGGACGGAGTCCCGGTGGTTCTGCACGATATCCATTTAGAGTCGACGACAAATGTTGCTTCGATGTTTCCCGGTCGCTCCCGCGATGATGGACACTTCTACGCGATCGACTTCAGCCTCACAGAGCTGAAGCAGCTGCACGCCCACGAACGAAGAAACGCAGATGGGACAGCGGTTTTTCCGAACCGGTTCCCGCTTGGACCTGGGTTGTCTCAGGTTCCGACTTTGTTGGAGGAAATCCAGCTCATTGACGGCTTGAATCGCACCCGTGACCACAAGGCCGGTTTGTACATAGAGCTAAAGGGTTTTGCCTTTCACAAAGCAGAGGGCCAAGACCTGGCTGCGAC
>JBCCQO010000197.1:0-6543 GCA_039024595.1 Pseudomonadota bacterium
ACTGTGATGTGCATCTGTCCGAAAGCTTCGCAATGTCGCCGGCCGCTTCGGTTAGCGGCTGGTATTTTTCTCACCCAGAAGCGAGATACTTTGGTGTGGGCAAGATAGGTGAGGATCAGCTCGAGTCCCTTGCCGCGCGCAAGCAAATGCCCGTCGACGAACTTCGAAGGTGGCTCGCCCCAAATATGGACTGATGCGAATAGCGGCACGACTCGCATCACGAAGGGAATTACGAACGGCGTCATGATGGATGGCATGGAAGCGATGGCATGCAAACCGGATGAAAGCGCGTGTTAGCCACCGTAAACTCGTAATGCGTGAAACTAAAGAGCTCGAGACAGCATTCGTGACATTAATCGAAGCAGTACGCGATGCAAAAAAACTGGGATATAAGTCGCTCAGTGTCTGATCGATAGAGACGCGGCTCCAAGGCCAACAGCAACACCAAATACCGCGCCAAAAACCATGCCCAATACACCTCCTAAAACTCAGCCCAAGACTCGGCAAACCGAAGCAAACGAGCCGGTTAAAAATGATCGGCCTGTAAACCGGGAAGCGCGGAAGTTGAGCATCTCGCAACTGATTGCGAGCGCGCTAGCGGCGGGACTCGGTGTGCAAAGCAGCAAGAATAGGGAGAGAGATTTCAAGCAGGGGCGAGCCCCTGTTTTTATCGTGACCGGCGTCGTGTTTACGCTGATTTTTATCGGGTCGGTTTTTTCGGTGGTTACACTAGTGTTAAACAACCGCTAGCTTCTTAAACGACCTTAATTGAGCTTGCACGGCCGTTCGTTAACGCAGTTTCTGGCTGTTTCCGTCTGCTTCCGACCACTGTCTGCTTCCGACCACTTAAGCCTACGCGACCCGAGTAAGGGGGTTCTATTGCGGTCGCGTCGCGAACCCTATCCGCAGCTAACAGCACGCCGCTCTTTTAGATCGACAGGCCTCCCAGCCAGTTTAGGTCTGCAGCCCTCCCAGCCGGTTCAGGTCGGCAGGCCTCCCAGCCAGTTCAGGTCGGCAGGCCTCCCAACGAGTTCAAGCCGGCATGCCTCCCAGCCAGAGGGAAACCGCCGCAACAACAACGGTAATCACCGCAACGGCCGCGACCGCGTCAGCACTGCCATCAGGTCCAGTTGGTCCCGCACCCATCCATGTTCTCCTTACGTTCTGAGTTTCTCGAAGCTGTTGCGGCCATCTAAGGCGCTCCTAGGGTTCCTAAGTCGCTCTAAGCCATTATCGCCCGATACAACATTCTCGCCCGTTCCCACACAGCGTCAGTTAAGTTTAACACCCTCCGAATGGGTGCCAAAGACTTCTCTATAGATCGCTTTAGCGAACTAGCAACAGGTTATACGAAGCCATATCGAAGCTATTTCGCAGCTATGTCGATGCTAGAGAGCTAATGCAGGGTCGCTCATTCATGTTCTGGAATCAGCGGCGAGCTCAGAATTGGTACACTTGTCAGTTCCGCCCGGAACAGCGAACGAATGTCACACGACTCGGTCACTTTTGCCTTTTTCCTAATCTTCAGCGGGGCCGCGGTGCTCGCATCGCTGGCGCTCTATACGCGGCAACCGCTGATCATCGCCTACGTTGCCCTGGGCGCACTGATTGGACCCTACGGCCTCGCCCTAGTGACCGATCTAAAGCTGCTCGCTGACATTGGCCACATTGGGATCATCTTCCTACTGTTCCTACTCGGACTGGATATGCAACCGCAAGCGCTTATAGCGACCATCCGAAAGTCGACGTTCGTCGGTTTAGCAAGTTCCGGAGCGTTTTTTCTCGTTTCCTGGTTTGCCGCAGCGGCATTTTTTGGCGCCTCAACGGACGCGGTTCTCATCGCCGTCGCGATGATGTTTTCATCAACCATCATCGGTATCAAACTTCTGCCAACCACCGTGTTACACCATCGCCACATCGGCGAGATGATGATCGGCCTACTCTTGCTTCAAGATGTACTCGCCATCATCGCCCTAGTGGTGATCACCGCCCTCGCGAGTCCGGGAACGAAAAGCGCTACCGTCCAAATATCGCAAGTACTCATCGCCCTGCCCCTTCTCGGTCTCGCTTCGGCAGCACTGGTTAAGTTTCTCATCTTGCCGTTGATCAGACGTTTTGATCGTTTTCATGAATACATATTTTTACTCGCCATCGGTTGGTGCCTTGGGGTAGCGGAAACCGCTCAGCTTCTCGGCTTGTCCGCCGAAATAGGAGCCTTTGTCGCGGGCGTCAGCATCGCGACGAGTCCAATATCTCAATACATTGCGGTCAACCTAAAGCCGCTACGAGACTTTTTCCTAATCCTGTTCTTCTTCGCTGTGGGCGCCCGGTTCGACTTGGCAAAGCTGCCGGAAATATGGATACCCGCTCTCTCTATCGCGGCGCTCGTACTCGCGATGAAGCCTGTGATCTACCGCTACTTGCTGAAGGGGGTGAGTGAAAAGCGCACACTCGCTTGGGACCTAGGCTTCCGTCTCGGCCAGGCCAGCGAGTTTTCTTTGCTGATTGCTTATGTGGCTTTAGATGCCGCACTCGTAAGTACGACCGCCTCTCTAGTGATTCAAGCAACGACCATTATCACCTTAATACTGTCGTCGTATATCGTCGTGCTGAACTACCCAACGCCAATCGCCATCCACGATCGGCTTCGACGCGACTAAGCAAGCGTACGCGCTACTGGACCCAGACGACGATTTCCCGGGGCGTCCTTTGGTCCGATGTCGAAAACCACCGTCGCCTGCAACCGAAATAAGAAGACGCTGGGCAAATTTTTCAGGCACAAAAAAACCGGCACCGTCCCGCGGAGCCGGTTTCTGTTTCGGAGAAGCTCTTTTCTTAGAGCTGAGCTTCGAGTGCGGGTAAGGCTTCGAACAGGTCAGCCACCAGCCCGTAGTCAGCAACCTGAAAGATCGGTGCGTCTTCGTCCTTGTTGATCGCGACAATCACCTTTGAATCTTTCATACCAGCGAGATGCTGAATGGCGCCGGAGATTCCTACGGCGATGTACAGCTCTGGCGCAACGATCTTTCCAGTCTGACCAACCTGCATATCGTTGGGCACAAAACCCGCATCTACGGCGGCTCGAGAAGCGCCAATCGCGGCGCCGAGTTTGTCAGCGATGCCTTCAAGCAACTTAAAGTTATCGCCATTCTGCATACCGCGACCGCCGGAAATAACGACCGGTGCTGCGGTAAGCTCAGGACGATCGGACTCTACAATTTCCTGACCGACAAAGCTGGATAGACCCGCATCATGTACCGCATCTACGGCGACCAATTCCGCGCTGCCACCTTCAGCCGCAGCCGGGTCAAAGGCTGTGGTGCGCACCGTGATCACTTTCTTTGCGTCTGAGCTTTGCACCGTAGCAATCACGTTGCCCGCGTAGATTGGGCGCTTAAAAGTATCTGCACCCTCAACGGCGATGATATCGCTGATCTGCGCGACGTCGAGCAGTGCAGCCACTCGCGGCATGATGTTTTTCCCACTGGTAGTGGCGGCAGCTAGAACGTTGTCGTAGGAAGCGCCCACATCCGCAATCAGCAGGCTGAGATTTTCCGCTAGCTGATGACCATAGGCTGCGTTGTCTGCGCACAATACCTTGCTGACACCGGCGACGGCCTGCGCTGCGCTGGCCACTGCGGAGCATTCACTGCCTGCAACGAGCACATGCACTTCCCCACCAAGCGCGCTGGCTGCGGTAACCGTATTCAGGGTAGCGGGACTAAGGCTACCGTTGTCGTGTTCTGCTACTACTAAAGTACTCATCCGATCACCTTCGCTTCATTCTTTAGCTTGTCAACAAGCGCTTCTACCGATTCGACCTTAATACCCGCAGAACGCTCTGGCGGTGGCTCAACTTTCACCAAAGTTAGATGGGTCGTTACCGTGACTCCAAGATCTTCCGGGGTCATAACGTCGAGCGGTTTCTTCTTGGCCTTCATAATATTTGGCAGCGACGCGTAGCGTGGTTCATTTAGCCTTAGGTCTGTGGTGACGATAGCCGGCAGATTCAGACTAACCGTTTGCAAGCCGCCGTCGACTTCTCTGGTCACGTCGACCTTGCCGTCGGCGATTTTAACTTCCGAGGCGAAGGTTCCTTGCGGCATATTCGCAAGAGCTCCGAGCATCTGACCGGTCTGGTTATTGTCGCCATCAATAGACTGCTTACCCAGTATGACTAAGTCCGGCGATTCCTTTTCGACCACTCCCTTGAGGAGTTTGGCGATAACAAGCGGTTCAACACTGCCCGCAGTCTCTACTTGGATACCGCGATCAGCACCTAAGGCCATCGCTGTACGAAGCTGCTCCTGGCAGCTCTTATCACCTACGGACACGGCAACCACCTCGGTGGCGGTACCCGCTTCTTTCAGCCTCACGGCCTCTTCCACGGCAATTTCACAGAACGGATTAATCGACATCTTGACGTTGTTCAGATCGACATCTGAACCGTCGGCTTTCGCACGTACCTTGACGTTATAGTCAACGACGCGCTTTATAGCGACGAGAACCTTCATGGTTTCCCCCAACGGTAGGTTGATTTACGCACGGCTGCGTGTGCACCGCACATCGGCTAAATAGCGGCCCGCGATGGTGCCGTTTACAGACCTGTGGGTCAATAGCGCCTGATTCTCTAAACCCCTACAAATACTAGTGTAATTTGACTTGGTTTGAAGGTGCGAACCATGCTCCCAGAGTTTCAGTACGTGACAAATCAACTCTGTAAACGGACAGACCTCACAACGCTGAGAAGCGCGACGACGTGAGATATTTCTTGATCGGGCCTCTTTTAAGCCGGTAGATCAGTATTCCAACCACTTATCGGCCATCAACAGCACCATTCTTGATCCCGAACCTAAATAGACTGCCGCAAGAAATCGATTAAAGAAAAAGCGAAAACGGTATAGTCAGCTACTCTGAGTCTTAGGAATCCGCAATGAGTCGTGTACCGATCCAGCCCTCGTCTGACTTGCTGTCTGCATTATTGAAACAGGGTTTCACACATCTCAATGCAGGACGCACAACCGAAGCCTCGGAGTGCTGCCGGAAGCTGCTAGCTGTGAAACGCGACCTCCCTGAAGCGCATTTTCTAGTCGGATTGATTTCGCTGGAGCTTCAGCAAACCATCAATGCCATTCATGCATTCGGATCAGTTACCAAACTACAACCTACGAACCCGGCGGCCTGGGCAAATCTCGCCCGCCTCTTCGTTACGACCGGGCAGGCGGGGCGAGCGGACCATGCAATCGAAAAAGCCGTTGAATACGCGGATAAGAACCCGCTTGTTCTGGATCTGATCGGTACGGTCTACGGGCAGCTAGGGGATCACGAGGAGGCTGGTATTTGGTATCAAAAAGCGCTTTCTAAAGAGCCTCGCAACGTTCAATACCTCATAAACCGTGCAAACAACCAGATTTTCTTCGACCAGATAGCGGAAGCGGAGGTTTTGCTCAGTCAGGTGCTGGAGCAGGTGCCCCGCCATCCAAATGCGCACTGGCTGATTGCAGGCATGCGTAAGGCCAAGGATCGCGAGCATGTCGACACCCTGCGCGAATGTATCGCACAGGATCGACAAGGACCGCGCGGCCTAGCATTTCTCTACTATGCACTCGGCAAGGAACTGGAGGATCTTGAGGAATGGTCTGAAGCCTTTACCGCCTTTGCCAAGGGAGCCGCCGCGCGCAGAACACTCATCGACTTCGATGAAGATAACGAGAAAGCAACGTACGCAGCATTCGAAGCAACATTTACTTGCGAATGGTTTGAGCAGAGCGATTTAGGTAACAGCTCTCCGGCACCAATTTTCGTAGTTGGCCAACCAAGGTCGGGCACCACTCTGATAGAGCGCATTATCACTGCGCACAGCCAAGTGCACAGCGCCGGTGAATTGCGTCAGTTTGGTCAGTGTATACGCCGTCTCGGAAACTATCGTGAAGCTGCGCTTTACTCTCCTGAAGTTGCCAACATCGGGCGCACTATTAGTCCGCGAACATTAGGCGATGCCTATCTTGAGACAACAAAAAAGTTCCAAGGCGAAACAAACCGCTTCGTCGATAAATTGCCGCCAAACTATCTCTATATTCCGCTCATCTTGAAAGCGCTGCCAAACGCGAAAATCGTGCACCTTCGTCGCGGCCCCATGGATGCCTGTTTTGCCAGCTTTAAGCAGCTGTTCGCCGACGCCTACCCGCACTCCTATGACCAGGGAGAAATGGCGCGCCACCACGCGCGTTACTTCAAACTCATGCAGACGTGGCGAGATCGCTTCCCGGGGCGATTATTTGATATCTCCTACGAAAAAACCGCAGCTGACATAGAGCCCAATGCTCGGGCCCTCATCGAGTATCTTGAGTTACCCTGGGAAGACGCTTGCCTGGACTTCTACAAGCAGGACACGGCTGTGACTACCGCCAGTGCGGTGCAGGTCCGTCAACCGGCGCACACTCGATCCGTCGGACGGTGGCGTCGCTATGAAACTCAACTAACACCTATGCGACAGACGTTAGAGGCTCAGGGCTTACCGCTTGATTTGTGATCGCGACGTTG
>JBCCQO010000198.1:0-6542 GCA_039024595.1 Pseudomonadota bacterium
ACGGTCTTCCCTTCCATAAGATCGTAGAGACTCTCTTGAATTGCTACTTCGACTTCCGAATCCAACGCCGAGGTTGCCTCGTCTAGGATCAGTATCGGCGCGTCCTTGAGCATGACTCTCGCTATCGCGATTCGCTGTCGCTGGCCTCCGCTGAGCTTCACGCCGCGTTCGCCGACCTTGGCGTCTAGACCGGACGCTCCATTTTGATCTTCCAGCGTGTTGATGAATTCTTCCGCGCGAGCCTGCCGCAGCGCTTGTAATAGCTCTTCTTCGCTGGCGTCTTGTCTCCCATAGAGTATGTTCTCGCGCACGCTGCGATGTAGTAGCGAAGTGTCTTGAGTGACCATGCCGATACTTGCGCGCAAGCTATCTTGCGTCACGGCATCGATATCTTGCCCGTCAACGCGAATCTGCCCGCTGTCGAGGTCATGAAAACGCAGAAGCAGATTCACGAGGGTGGACTTCCCCGCTCCAGATCGCCCAATTAGCCCTACCTTTTCTCCCGCTTGTATATGTAGATCCAGAGCCTCGAAAACGGGTTTTTCCGGGTGGTAGGAAAAACGAATGCGATCGAAGTGAAGGTCGCCCTTGCGTACTTGGAGTTCCTTGGCGTTCGTTTTATCGCGTACGCCTATGGGTTTGCCAAGGGTGCTGACTCCGTCCTGAACGGTGCCGATACTCTCAAACAAGCTGGATACTTCCCACATGATCCATTCGCTGAGACCGTTCATACGCAAACACAGGGCGAGAGCAGCAGCGACTGCGCCCGGTGTCGTTGCACCGTGAGTCCACAGGTAGAAGGAGGTCGCACCAACCAGGAAAAGCATGAGCGCATTGTTCGCTGCAACCGCCGTTTCCATGACCGTCACCAGACGCATCTGTGGATGGACTGTGTTTAAGAACGAACGCATGCTCTCACGAGCGTAGCGGGACTCGCGTTTCGCATGCGAGAACAGCTTGACCGTGTTGATGTTGGTGTAGCTATCAGCGACCCTGCCAGTCATCATCGCTCTCGCATCTGCCTGGCGTTCCGAGGTGTACTGGAGTCTCGGGAGCACGAAGTACAAGATAACCGTGTAGATGATTAGCCATAACAAAAGCGGTAGGGCTAAGCGCCAGTCAACACTACTAAGTAAGACGAGAACGGACAAAAAATACACACCGACATAAACCAATATGTCGAGCAAAGTGAGCACCACTTCACGCGTCGCCAAAGCCGTCTGCATGACCCGAGTAGCAACCCGTCCGGCAAATTCATCCATGAAGAAAGACACGCTTTGGCCCAGCAGGTAGCGATGGGCCATCCATCGGACGATCATGGGGAAGTTGCCCATTAGGGTCTGATGCAAAAGAAGAGCCTGTACCGCAACGGTTGCGGGGTAAGCAACAAGTAGTCCGATAGCGAGTGTTAGCAGGTCTTTGCCGCCGTTGTTTCCGACTTCTGCGGGCGTGGTATTTGCCAACAAATCGACCGCGCGACCCAGCACGTCAAACAATGCAACCTCAACCACGGCGATGAGCGTGCTGAGCAATGCCAGCAGTAACAGCCAGTGCTCGAGACCGCGCGAATAGTGCCTACAAAATTGATAGACGTTGGCCGGCGCGGCGCTGGGGGCGCGATCTGGGAACGGATTAACCAGCTGTTCGAAATAGCGGAACATAATGTTGTCGTGCGTGTTTGGTTGCTTACTGCGCCAGCGCTATTGCGCAAGAGGCCGGTAAGGGGACATCCAGCGAATCTATGAGTGCATAGCGCCCCATCCAGCGCCGCAAGTGTAGCTCCTCAACGTTCCGACGCCCGATTTATTTCCCAAAACAGAGAATTTGCAAAAATTACCAGTAGGCGTGATGGGGTGGCGTGCTACCAGTGCAGCCTTTACACTCCGCACACTCATTTGGAAGAGCGTGGCGCTTCCTCGCCTGACCCCAACGGCTCTTATCTCGATCTTCTCTATACTCCCGCAGCCGGAGCCGGTTACGTCGGTAGTTATAGCTCGATTGCGATGGCGAATTCTTAGGACTGTGGTCGAAGCTGTTTGATCATCGGCCGGTACGTTAGGGCATGCGGATCAAGTGCCGCGAATCAATAGATTTACTTGCTACAGGGAATACTCATGAATCTAACCGTGAAGGTTTTACTAACGCTGCTGGCGGTTTTTGCTCTCGCCGCCTGCGAACCGCAGGACGCTGGCTCAGACTCAGAAGAAGTGGTTCTGGACACTCCGAACAAGCGCCTAAGCTATGGCGTTGCTCTCGGACTTGGTCGAAACATGCTCAACGATGGCATGGAAATGGACGTTGACGCTTTTGCCGCAGGACTGAAAGACGCCATGAGTGGCGCTGACTCGCGCCTCACTGAAGAAGAAATTCGAGCAGAAATGGTCGCGTTTCAAGAGCGTCTAAACGCGGAACGGGAAGCGACCACCTCGGCTCTTGCGGAAGCCAATGCTGCCGCCGCAGCGACTTTCCTCGCCGAGAATGGCGCTCGTGACGGCGTTGTGACAACCGCTAGCGGTTTGCAATACGAAGTGTTGGAAGCCGGAGACGGTGCAAGCCCGAGCGCCGAGGACACCGTTAGCGTCCACTATCGCGGTACTTTAATCGACGATCAGGAATTCGACTCGTCTTATGCCCGGGGCGAGCCGGTAGAGTTCGGTGTTGGACAGGTTATTGCCGGGTGGACCGAAGCGCTTCAGCTGATGAAGGTCGGTTCGAAGTACAAATTGTTTATTCCACCGGAGCTAGCATACGGGGCCGGCGGCGCCGGTGAGCGCATTGGACCCAACGCGGCCCTTGTGTTCGAAGTCGAGTTGCTCGGCATACCCTCACAGGTAGCGGCTGCAGAAGAAGCGACTGAGTAGCTTAGTTACGGAGCCTTACGAAAACCCAACGCAGGCCGGGTACCTTACCCGGTCTGCTCAATTCATTGTTCAGCGCGAATCCCTAGTACGAATTTCAGCAGTTGAGCCGTAGTTACAGCTTTAGTCACGACTCAAGTCCTCAGCGAGGACTCGATACTGGTCATAGTAAGACTCTAGGTATTCTTTAAAGCTCTTCTCTTCGCTCAGCTCTAGGTTTTTTTGGCGGGCGAGTGACGCTTCTGACTCCTCCGTGAGCTGCACAAGCCGCTCCGCGGTAATTTCCGAGGCTCTAAAAAACTCTGCCCAATGCTGCGAGTACTCTCTTGCCAAACGAGAGTAAGAAATTTTGCGCTCTCGTATTTCTCGCAAAACCCGTGCCGAGGGTAGTTCCTCATCTCCTGTCAGTTTGCGCTCTTGCAGCGCGACTGCGTCTTGATGCTCGTGGCTACCGTGGATCTCATCCAGCAGGGCTGCGCTTTGGCTGATGCCATTCAGTAGCTCCTGCGCCCATGCCTGCAGCGTCGTCGCTCCTTGGTCTGTTTCTAGCATTAAGCCGGGTTCTCTACCTCTGCTAACGACCAGGCTCTGGTTGGCGATCTGGCGCTCCTGAACGGCTTCGTTGCACTCCGGGCTAGGCTGTAATAGGCAGTGCATAAGAAAGCTGTCGATGAAACGGACTTGGGGTTTATCAATGCCCACGGGTACGAAGGGGTTGACGTCGTTGCAGCGAACTTCGACGTATTCGATTCCTCGCTGATGAAGGGCGGTTAGTGCGGCTTCTCCGCTCCTTGCGCTACGCTTCGGTCGGATTGTGCTATAGAACTCGTTTTCTATCTGTAGCAGCCCATCGCTTAACTGCATCAACTCTCCGTCCTGCTCTCCTCGAAACGACTCGTAGGCGTGGTGAGGCTCCAGAATTGCCTCCGTGAGGGTGCGCAGGTAGTTGTCGAGAGAGTTGTAGCAAATTCGAAGGGAGTTCTGCGAAGAGCTGTTATAGCCCAAATTGCCCATTCGTAGAGCCGTGGCATAGGGTAGGTAGAGGGTCCCGCAGTCTGTATCCAGAGTTTCTAGACCATGATCACTGCGACCCGCAAGAAAACTCTCGCACACCGCTGGAGAGGCACCGTATAGGTAAATCAGCAGCCAAGACCAAGTTCTAAAGTTTCGTATCAGATCAAGATAGCGGCGGGTTTTATAGTCCTGGAGACTCGTTTCCGGCGCGCTAGAAGCACTTCGCTCAGTCTCCCAAAAGCTGTCGGGGATCGAAAAGTTGTAATGCACACCGGCAATCGCCTGCATCATCCGACCGTAGCGGTTGCCAAGTCCAAGCCGGTACACGGTTTTCATGCGGCCCACGTTGGAGCTGCCATAGCGGGCGACGGGAATACTGGCATCACCGGAGACGATGCACGGCATACTTGCCGCCCAAAGTTGCTCATCGCCAAGGTGCTTGTACGCGAAGGTATGAATCTCGCTCAGTGCTACCAAGGTATCGCTGACATGAGCGCTGGGAGGCGTGATGAATTCGAGAAGTGACTCAGAAAAGTCCGTTGTTACCGAGTCATGGGTGAGGGCCGAGCCCAGGCCTCTCGGATGTTCGGTTTGAGCTAAAACACCGCGAGAGTCCACGCGTAGGCTCTCTTTTTCGATACCGCGTTGAATTCCAGCCAGTAGCTCGGGGCTATCGTTGAGCCAGCTGGGGAGCTGCGTAAGCGTTTGCACTATCTTTCTAACCTCGATCAACCTAAGACAACACCCGATCGCACTTTATGCGCTCCCGGCCGCAACTTTTTCCCCGATCATACGCCTAATAGACATATTACCGGCGGCGCCGATCATACACCCAAGACGTGATGAGTCGATAACAAGGCAGAGCGATCCGAACATGATTGAACACCGTAGGGAAAGCACCCAAGCTGCATTCTTTGTCGCCGTGTCGAAGACGAGACTTCGCCGCGGCCAATCGACTTGTTGTTGAGCTTGTTCACCTATAGAGGTTCGTTTTCCATGAGAGCTGTATTCATCCTCTCAGCACTTTCCGTTGCCGCTTTTTTTGCCTGGCAGCAATTTTCCGCTGATCCTTCTACCGGCGGCCGGCAGAGTCGGCCACCGGCACCGGTGACCCTGGTCACCGTAGACACCTACTCCTACCAGGACACCATTCCTGCGCTAGGTACCTTGCAAGCTTGGGAGTCTATCGATATCACGGCGTCCGTATCCCAGCTGGTCGCTACAATTCAATTTGAAGACGGTCAGCGTGTGACTCGGGGCGAGACACTAGCGACTCTCCGCCAAGAGGCGGAGCAATCGACGCTCCGTGAACTGCGTGCTCGGCTCAAAGATGCGCAACGGGAGGTGGCACGCCTATCGGACCTTGCCCGGCGCAATCAGGTTGCGCAAACGGATCTGGATTCAGCCACCACTGAGGTCGAAGTTATTCGACATCAGATTAGCGAGGTGAGTGCCCGCATCGCTGACAGAACCATTGTTGCGCCCTTCGACGGGGTGTTGGGTCTGCGTGAGGTCAGTGAGGGTGCCCTTGTCGAAACCGGCCAGCGGCTAACCACCCTAGACGATATCAGCCAAATGAGACTCCAGTTCTCCGTACCGGCGCGCTACCTCGCCATGCTGAAGCCGGGAATGCCTGTATCGGCAACCACCGCCGCTTTCCCGGGTGAATTCAGCGGAGAAATCACGGCGGTCGATAGTCGCATCGATCCAGTCGCGCGATCCGTGACGGCGAGGGCGGTTTTGCCCAATGACGATGGCCGGTTGCGCCCCGGCTTACTCATGGAACTCGTGCTCGCGGGCGATTCGACAGAAGTACTGATGGTGCCTGAGGAGAGCGTACAGAGTCGGGCTGCGCGCCACTACGTATGGGAGGTAAGCGGTGATTTGGCAACGCGCCGAGAGGTTCTTATTCGCGACCGAATGCCCGGCTGGGTGATTATCGCTGAAGGAGTGAGTCCCGGACAGGAAATCGTAAAAGATGGCCTGGTTCGTCTGTCAGGAAGCAGTGCGGCTGTACGTGTGGTGTCAAGCTGATGGTTATTTCCGATCTATCCGTTCGTCGCCCGGTAATGGCGCTTGTGGGCAGTGCGTTGATTGTGGCCTTTGGCCTACTGGCCTTCGATCGCCTGCCGCTGCGTGAGTACCCAGATATCGACCCGCCAATCGTCACCATCGAGACGGAATACCCGGGCGCATCGGCGGCGGTGGTCGAAAACAAGATAACCGAACTGATCGAGAACCGGCTCTCGGGAATTGAGGGCATTAAGACCATGAGCTCCTCAAGCTACGATGGCCTGTCAACGATCACTTTGGAATTTAATCTGAATCGGGACATTGATTCCGCTGCGAACGATGTGAGAGACCGGGTATCGGGCGTTCTCGATAACCTCCCCGATGAGGCGCTGCCGCCGGAGACACGCAAAAGCAACAGCGATGAAGACGTCGTGTTCTGGTTTCACCTGGTCGGGGAGGGTATGTCGGCTCTTGAGCTCACCGACTATGCGCGGCGCTATCTGGAAGACCGCTTTGCCGTGCTAGATGGTGTTGCTCGGGTTCGAATCTCAGGGCAGCAGGTCTACTCGATGCGGGTGTGGGTTGATCGCAATGCGCTGGTAGCTCGGGGCCTGACGGTCGCGGATATTGAAGACGCGCTTCGGGCGCAAAACGTCG
>JBCCQO010000199.1:0-6538 GCA_039024595.1 Pseudomonadota bacterium
AGGCGTCCTAGACGTAGCAGCCAATCATCAGGACCGAATTTGGCGATGGCGCGACAGATGGCGTAGGTATATTCTCCCGCTTTGATCGGTGTACGATCGGGGATGGGCTGAGTTAAGATCCCATCAGCGGACAACAGCGTCGCACCGGCAGCGCCTGCGGGTTCCGCCTCCTCGGAGACGACAGGCTCGGCAGCTTCGGACGTCGACGGACTCTCGGTGTTAAGTCGTTGCAACGAGACCTCAGGCTCCGGATCTAAAATCGGGTTCCGCGTACCGTTGCCCCGCGGAACCCGATTTTAGATCCGGAGCCTGAGGTCTCGTTGCAACGACCTAACACCGAGAGTCCGTCGACGTCCGAAGCTGCCGAGCCTGTCGTCTCCGAGGAGGCGGAACCCGCAGGCGCTGCCGGTGCGACTCTGTTGTCCGCTGATGGGATGGACTTGAAAACCCATCTGGCCGATCTAGAGCGCTCCCTTATGGTTCAAGCACTGGAACAGTCTGACTGGGTGGTTGCACGAGCCGCAAAAATGTTGAATTTACAACGCACGACCCTTGTAGAAAAAATGCGCAAGTACGACATCTATCGTCCTGAAGAAGCGCCAGAAGCTTGACGGTAAACGTTTAGATCCACTTTTCCCAATTTTAAGTTATTGAATTAATTGAAATAATTAGTTAGGCATGGCTTTTGCAGCATTCGCGCGAATCACGTCGCGAGGCTCGCAACGCAAACGCATGACAGTCCTAACAGCTCCTGAATCAACCACTTCTGAATCTGTTCATCGAAGCGATGAACTCGATGCTGCCGCAGCGCAAACCCACGGCGATGCACCTTCACCCGCTGACTCAGCACGCTCACCTGGAGAGCCGGAAGAGGTGCTCGCACAGGTTTCGCGCCAGCTGGATATGAGTCACAAGGACCTGCAAGAACAGGTGTCTTTGCTTCGAGCTGAACTCGCCGTCAGCCGTACTGCTCGCTTGCGAGAGCTAGCGGAGAAAGAGCGCCTGTTCGGGCGCCTAAGTTCTTTGCTCGCGGTTCTCCCAGGCGGAATTGTGTTGCTAGACAGCGGCGGTGTTGTCCGGGATGCAAATCCAACCGCACTGGAACTGCTTGGCGAGCCACTTTTCGGAGAGAGTTGGGAAGCGATCAAGCTGCGCAATCCGGAGCTGTCCGGTGATCGCCGCACTGGCCGCTATCTCTCGGTCAAGAGTCGACGTCTGGATTCGCAAAACGAAGAACTGGTTCTGATTACCGATACGACCGAAACCCACGACCTTGAGCAGCAGCTTGGTCGCCAACACCGGTTGGCTGCGATGGGAGAAATGGCGGCGCGGCTAGCGCATCAAATTCGGACTCCCCTGGCGGCGACGACACTCTATTTATCGCAGCTGGGACGACAGGATCTAGCGAACGATCAGCGTAGTTCAATCACTGAGCGTCTAGGCGAGCGTCTCGCTCACATGGAGGGACTCATTGAGGCCATGTTGAGTTTCGTTAGGGGTCGCACCCCGGAACGTAAACCGCTGCAAATCAGAGCGGTTTTGGATGCAGTCGAGGCGAATGTTCGACCAGCCCTGCGCGAGGGCGTATCCCTCACGATAACGCCCGTCGATCAAACCCTCGAGGTGCTCGGTGCGCAAGAAGAGCTGGTCGGTGCAATCGGTAACCTTGTACGCAACGCTTCTGAGCTTGCGCAAGAGAGTGTTCATATCGATGTCTGGGCCGGTGCCACAAGTCCCACAAGCATGCAGATAAGAGTGCGCGACTCCGGCCCTGGGATTTCCGAAGAAGTACTACCCCGTTTGTTCGATCCGTTCTTTACCACTAGAGCGAAGGGGACGGGATTAGGTTTGGCCGTGGTCGCGATGACCGCCGCTCAGCATGAGGGCCAGATCCGCGCACAGAACTCGCTCCACGGGGGCGCGGAGTTCTTACTTGATCTCCCACTGATCGAATCTCGCTCAGCACCGGTGGAGGTAGATTAAATGGGCGCAGCAACTAATGTCCTGGTAGTCGAAGACGACGCAACCCTGCGGCAGGCTTTGTGCGACACCATTGAATGTGGCGGCTACAAGGCTCTAGCTGCCGATAACGGCAACGAAGCGCTTGATCGTATGGAAGCCGCTTCCGTCGACATGATCATTAGTGATTGGCAGATGGATGGAATGGACGGCCGCCATTTGCTGCGCGAGGTGCGGTCTCGACGGCCCGAGATGCCCTTTGTCATGATGACAGCTCACGGTTCCGTAGGTGAAGCGGTTGCGGCTATGCGCGACGGAGCTACCGACTACCTCTTAAAGCCCTTTGAGGCCCAGGTTCTGCTCGACATGATGGCGCGCATGGAGCCAGCTCCTGCGCCTGAGGGCGCGATGGTCGCAGAGGACAAATTGACGCAGAACCTGTGTGATCTTGCGCAGCGGGTAGCCGCCTCAGACGCGACCGTGTTGATTAGCGGCGAATCTGGTTGCGGCAAGGAAGTGCTGGCTCGCTTCATCCATGAGAATTCGCCACGCAGCGATCAGGCTTTTCTTGCAGTCAACTGTGCCGCCATCCCAGAGAACATGCTTGAGTCTATGCTGTTCGGTTACGAGAAAGGCGCTTACACCGGAGCGCATCAATCTCGCGCAGGAAAGTTTGAACAGGCCAATGGTGGCACCTTGCTGTTGGATGAAATTTCCGAAATGGAGCTGTCTTTACAAGCCAAGCTGTTGCGAGTTCTGCAAGAGCGGGAGGTGGAGCGTCTCGGTGGCAACAAGCTCATCCCCTTGGACGTTCGCGTCTTGGCCACAACCAACCGAGAGCTGGATGCGGAAGTGCGTGAAGGTCGCTTTAGAGAGGATCTCTTCTATAGGCTGAACGTGTTTCCCTTGCATCTGCCAGCACTGCGCGTGCGTCGAGGCGATATTCTGCCGCTGGCTGAGCGGTTTCTGGCGCGCTATCAGCAACGTCCCGGATTAGAGTTCTCGGAGGATGCGAAATCCTATCTCCTCTCACAGGATTGGCCTGGGAATGCTCGGGAGCTGGAAAACTGCGTTCAAAGGGCGGCGATTCTCTGTGCTGGGGAGCAAGTACTCGAGCGAGATCTGGCGTTTATGAGTGCCAGTCTTGAGCACGCTTCTGCCGCCAAAGATCAGGGAACCGCTGTCGGTGGGACCGCGCCGATTCTCGAGGGCGATCTCAAGCAGAGAGAGCAGGAGCTGATCTTACAAGCTCTGGAGCAACATAAAGGAAGTCGCAAGGCCGCATCCGAACACCTTGGAATCAGCCCGCGTACTTTGCGCTACAAGCTCGCTCGTCTGAGAGAGCAGGGGGTCGCCCTGCCTATGGGCGTTTAGGGTCAACCGGTGAACACATTCTTGCCAATAATGAGGGGAAATTAAGCGATGAGCGACGTAGCGATCAATCAGGTAATAGCGCAAATGCGCGTCATGGCCTCCGCGGCCCAGTCCGAACGCAGCGATGTTGCGAACCAAGTGGAGTCAGGCTTTGCTTCGTTGATGCAGGACTCAATAGACGCGGTTAACGCCTCTATGATGGAGGCGAAGGTGAAAACGCAGGCCTTCGAAATGGGTGATGAAAACGTATCACTGACTGAGGTCATGGTCGCTGGGCAGCGCGCGAGCTTGGAGTTTCAAGCGATGACAGAGGTGCGCAATAAGCTTCTCAATGCGTACCAAGAAATCATGAGCATGCAGGTTTAGGAAAGGCTAGGATCTCTAAGAATCGCGACTCAATGCAGTTACTAAGAGCAAAAGCACATGGCTGAAGCCGGCGATAATTTGCTGACTCGCTTCAGTGGCTACTCGCGGCAACCCGCGGCGCGCCAGTTTGCGCTACTGTTTGGTTTGGCCGCGAGTATTGCTATCGCCGTGGGTACCGTGCAGTGGGTGATGCAGCCTAGCTACAAACCGCTTTACGGTGCGATGTCTGCGGAGGATACGAGTCAAGTAATCGCATCCTTACAGACTGCAGGCATCGACTATACGCTGGATCGTCGTACCGGCATGGTCGCCGTTCCCGCCGAGGAATTGCAGCGCGCTCGCCTCGCGCTGGCGAGCGAGGGCTATCCTCGAGGCGATGGCCTAGGCTACGAAAGCTTGTATCGCGAACAGGAAATCGGTCTGTCGAGCTTTATGGAACAAGCCCGCTTCCATCGCGCTCTAGAATCGGAGCTGTCGCGCACTATTTCGGCAATGGACAGTGTGCGCTCTGCGCGGGTTCATCTCGCAATGTCGAAGCAATCTGCGTTTCTGCGCAAACGGGAAGAGCCCGCCGCTTCGGTAATGCTTAGCGTCTATCCGGGGCGACTCCTCACCGATCGGCAGCTCGCGGGTATCGTCAATCTAGTCGCTTCTAGCGTGCCAAATCTGCAGGCGGAGCAAGTCTCTGTCGTTGACCAGCAAGGAAAGCTCCTTTCTCGCCAGGGAATGGATGAAGAGTTTGGCTTCACCCAAGAACAGTTTCGCTATGCCCGTCAGTTGGAGACGGACTACAGCCGTCGCATCATTGATATTCTCGAGCCAATCTTGGGGCCGGGTGCAGTACAAGCTAAGGTTGCAGCAGATGTCGACTTCACTCGAGTAGAGCGCACCAGTGAGACCTTCTCGCCGGACACACGAATTCGTAGTGAACAAACGACCGAGGAGTCGAGCACACAACGATTTAACGGCGGCGTACCTGGTACGCTCTCCAATCAGCCCCCGGCGGATGCGACTATTGCCGCGACGCAGCCTGGGGCCAATATTCCGGCCGCTGACGGCAGCGTGCAGCCGATCACGGCGGCGCCACAGCCGGTGCGCACCAGTCGCCGTTCTACCGTTAATTACGAAATGGATAAGACCGTCAGCCATGTGCGAGAGATGCCGGGTACGCTGCAAAAGCTATCGATTGCGGTGGTCTTAGACTTTGTTGACACAACGGCCGACGACGGCACCACAACCAGCGGGCCTCTACCGCAAACACGGATCGATGAAATCACGTCTCTCGTGCGCGAAACCGTTGGCTTTGATCCGGCTCGGGGGGACACGGTCAGCGTCATCAGCGCCCCCTTTGTTGAGACCCCAGAAATCGAGGTAGAGATGCCAGAGCCATCAATCTTGGAGCAGGATTGGATCTGGCAGCTCGGCAAGGGACTCCTTGCTCTAGTGGTATTGCTTACGCTTATCTTCGCGGTCATTCGACCGATAGTGAAGTTTTCTGCTGTACCGGTGGTGGCACCACCCCAGAATATCGAGGGCCCGCAGGGGCAGGCTGTGGCGGCCCTGGGTGGTGACGCTGCCGGTATAGCGGATGACCAAGTATCGCTCGGCGTGCAAGGAGGGCAGCCAGGGCTTCCAGGAACCGTTGGCGGTGGTGGCGACTATCAGCAACAATTACAAATGGCACGCACCTTCGCGGCGGGAGAGCCGGAGCGCGCGGCCTACGTAGTTAAGAGCTGGGTAGCGGACGATGGCTGATCTAAACGCAAAATTGAGCGGCGCTCAGCGCGCGGCGATATTCCTACTCGGGGTGGGTGAGGAGTCGGCGGCGAGCATCATGAAGCACATGGAGCCGCGGGAAGTGCAGCGGGTAGGGGAGGCAATGGCCTCCCTTTCCGGTGTGACCGATGACGATATGTCGGCAGTGCTCGAAGATTTCCGAGAGTCTGCGGAGAAGATCAATCCGCTCTCGATTGGCGCTCCCGATTTTGTACAGCGGGTAATGGTTAAGGCCCTTGGGGAAGAAAAAGCGCGCGGCGTTATGTCCAAGGTTTTACCCGGAAAAACCAAAACCCGGGGCATTGAAGCGCTGAAGTGGATGGATGCACGCGCCGTGTGCGCTCTAATCGCTGAGGAACACCCGCAGATCATTGCCATCGTGTTGACCTCTCTCGATGACGATCACGCCGCTGCAATACTCAAAGAGCTACCCAAGCGAATCCGGACCGATGTGATGATGCGCATCGCCCGCTTGCAAATGATTGATCCGAACGCGTTGGAAGAACTTGATAAGGTTCTGGAGCGTCAATTGGGAAGGATCAAGAAGACTGCACCGCGAGCGGTAGATGGTATGGCTAGTGCGGCTGCGATCATGAATAACGTGGATGCAGATCTCGAGGCTAAGGTCTTGGATTCGATGCGCGAGAAAGACGAAGATCTGTCGGAGCGTATCTCCGAGCTGATGTTTGTCTTTGACGATCTGTCCTCACTCGATGATCGCGGTATGCAGAGACTTATTCGTGAAATATCAGTCGATACGCTGGTCATCGCCCTAAAGGGTGTCGATACGAGCTTGCAGGAAAAGTTCTTCGCCAATATGTCCTCCCGAGCGGCCGATATGCTGCGCGAGGATCTTGAAGCGAAAGGGCCGGTGCGGCTGGCAGAGGTAGAAACCTCCCAGAAGGAAATACTGGGAACGGCAAAACAGCTCGCGGATGATGGCGAGCTCATGATTGGCAAGGGTGGTGATGACTTCGTCTGACGCGCCATCGCTGACCAGTGATTGGCGGCCACCGTCGCTCGATAAAACACTAACGACTTCCCAGGCTGTGCCCCAGCCGGA
>JBCCQO010000200.1:0-6523 GCA_039024595.1 Pseudomonadota bacterium
CGGGCTGGTTTGCGCTTCTTACTTGGCTGCGGCAGGCCGTAGCGTACGAGTACTGGAAGCGCGGAATGTGATTGGTGGAGCCGCTCTCACGGAGGAATTCCATCCGGGCTTTCGTAATTCTGTCTACTCCTACTCGGTGAGCCTGCTGCACCCCAAGGTCATCGCGGACCTTGCCCTAGAGGCCCACGGCCTTGAGATCATGGAGCGCCCAGCAGGAACCTTGAGCTTTCTCGACGGCGACCACTTGCGGCTAACGCGAGATGGAGCGCAAGCGCGGGCGGAGATCGCTCGGTTCTCTAAAAGAGATGCGGAACGAATCGATGCCTTTGAAGAAGAAATCAGTGCAGTTGCGATAGCGCTGCGCAGCCTGGCGCTGCAGGCTCCGCCGAATTTTGGTGGCGGTTGGGGTGATGCGGTTGGCTTGCTCAAGGCGGGTAACCAACTTCGCAAGTTGTCCAGCGAGCATCAAATTATTCTTGGTGAGCTCATGACCCGTTCCCTTGGAGACCATCTGGACAGCTGGTTCGAAGGCGATGCACTAAAAGGCGTGCTCGGACTGGAGGGTGTAATTGGTAACTATGCGGATCCGTACAATCCCGGCACCGCCTACGTATTACTCCACCACGCTTTCGGAGAGGTGAAAGGGCGGGCAGGCGCTTGGGGCATAGCGCAGGGCGGAATGGGCGCAATCTCAGATTCGATCGCCCGTTGCGCTCGTGCTCGGGGCGTCGAGATCGTGACAGAGAGTCCGGTGGCCCAAATCATCGAAGAAAATGGCAAGGCCGCGGGTGTACTTACGGAAGATGGACGTGAATTTCGCGCCGCAATCATCGCTGCCAATGTGCACCCGCAAATTCTGCTTAGAAAGCTGCTGGATGCAAAACACCTGGACGAGCGAGACCAACGTCGCATTGACAACTATCGTAGCCATTCCGCCACTTTCCGTATGAACGTTGCTCTGTCCGAGCTTCCGCGCTTTAACACCGTCGCCGACGGCGACGAGTCCCATTTCATGGGTGCACTCGAGTTTTGCCCCTCGCTACACTACATGCGCACGGCCTATAACGAGGCACAAAAAAAGGGTTGGTCGGAGCGGCCTATTATTTCCATGCAGCTTCCGAGCACGCAGGATAAAACGCTTGCTCCGGAAGGGGCTCACGTCGCCAGCCTGTTCTGCCAGCATTTCCAACGCCACCTGCCCGATGGGCAGAGTTGGGATGAGGTTGCCGATCAGGTGGCAGACCAGATTATTGATACGGTTGACCAGCATGCACCGAATTTCCGAGCGTCAATCGTTGGCCGTCAGATTAAAACCCCGCTGGACATTGAGCGGGACCTGAATATGGTAGGAGGGGATATCTTTCACGGTGCACTGCATTTGGACCAGTTTTATTCGATGCGCCCAATCCCAAAACATGCAGGATACAAAATGCCGTGCCCGGGAGTGTACCTGTGTGGCTCGGGCGCGCATCCGGGAGGCGGTGTGAGCGGGCTTCCCGGGCATAACTGCGCACGAGCGATCTTGCGAGGCTAGCAGGACCTTGTTTACAGCAACCATTGCGCTCAGCGTGGTGCTGTTCGTTCTCGTTGGCACCTACAGCGGGCGGAGAGTGCGCTCCCTCGACGACTACTTTGTCGCGGGCCGACGCTCACCGACCTTGTTCATCACTGGTACGCTTGTGGCCAGTGTGTTTAGTACGACAATCTTTCTAGGTGAAGCCGGGTTCACCTATGCGGGTCAGCTAGGTGCTTATCTACTTTTGCCGGGCGTGGCGGTCACGGGCTACGTGTACGGTGCTCTCTTCTTCGGAACGTTTCTACGCAGGAGCCGGGCCGCTACTGTCGCCGATTACTTCGGGCAACGATTCAACAGCAGACCGGTACAGCAATTAGCCGGTGCAACCATCGTGTTGGGCCTCGGCGGATATCTTCTGGTGGTAACTCAAGGGGCGGCGCTGCTGCTCGTTGAAATCACCGGCGTGAGCTACACGACCGGGGTCATCGTCGCCTGGGTGAGCTATACGGTGTTTACCCTGTATTCCGGGTCTCGCGGGGTTGTGCTCACCGATACACTCATGTTTTTGCTGTTTACCGTTGCGACCGTGTTCTTTGTCGGCGTCCTGCTGGAGAACGTCGGTGGCGCATCGTTCGCAATTGAAGAACTGACACGCCGAGAACCCAAGCCCGACCTCACTGCCTGGCACGGCACCATAGGTGAGGGCACTCCCTGGGCAACCCCTTTCGATTTCTTTATGTGGTTCTTAATCATCGACATTGCCTGGAGCATGGTCTACGCCGTCAGTCCGTGGCAGTCGAGTCGACATCTTATGGCGCGCAGCGAACACGTGGTGCTGCGTTCGGCGATCTATGCGTGTCTGGCGGTGATCGGACTGCAAATATTGATCTATGGCGCGGGTGGCATAGTCAACATCGCGAATCCGGAGATCGAGCCGGCTGAAACGGTCATGCTTTGGGCGGCGCAAAATCTCGTACCGGAATGGTTAGGCGCACTGCTCGTTGCCGGAATTGTGGCCGCTGGCCTGTCTTCGGCTTCAACCTTCTTATCACTTGTCGGTTTTAGCGTTAGCAACGACTTGGCAAGCGATTCCAGAGCGGTGAGCATCGCCACGACGCGGGTATGGATGAGTGTAGTGGCCGTAGTGGTGCTTGGCCTCGCCCTGCTAGTTCCTGCAAATGTGTTCTGGATTACCCTTTTTATTGGCACGATCTTCGCCTCATCTTGGGGGCCAATGGCGTTTATGAGTGTCTGGAGTTCGACAATCACCGCTGGCGCCGCCTTCTGGGGCATGGCGGTGGGATTCACTGCAAACGTAGTACCGGCCGCTCTCGACTATGCGGGAATCGTGGCCTTACCTAGCTTCGCGGACCCAGCCCTGTTGGGAATCGCCGCGAGCTTGCTGACTATTTATCTGATATCGGCAAAACAGTCAGTCAGTAAGGATGAACGCGATTATCGAGAAGCTCTTCATCGCACACCGGAAGAAGATAAGAACTCGAAGCTGCGCAGAACAACACTGATTGCTCCAGCGCTACTCTTCGGGTATGGGTTAACCATGCCCTTTCTGCTCCTGCGCTTCTACGTGTTGCCTTACCAACGTGGGTCTGACCAGTTACTAGCAGACGATGCGCTCAATTGGTCGCACATAGAACCCTGGATCGCCTTCGGACCCTCGTTGCTGTTTCTTCCCCTGGGAGCGATTGCTTTCATCGTGATTCGACGCCGTTACGCGCCTGACGCTAGGTAGCGGCCCTACTTTATCTTGCTCGCTTTTGACCCAATTTAGCGAGTGTTCACGCAGGGGCACCGAGTACACCTTTGGCTTCCGGTTCGCGTGCTAAGACCCCATAGGCTACCGCATAGACCGCAAAGGCAAGTAATGAGGCAACAGCGCACAGCATGAACACGGAACCGTAGCCCAGACTGGCACCCAAGAGAGATGCCGCAATGTTCGGCCCGACGATCTGCCCGAGGCCCTGCGCCGCAGGCATTAGAGACGCAAAGCGACCGCTTGGATCAAGACGAGCAACGGACGCCATCTGGTACACATCGATGAAAATCCAAAGGAAGTTAAAGGCATAGACGCTAGCGAAAAAGCGTGTCTGGTCTATTCCAGGCACAAGAATCGCGACAATCAGCGCATGGATTAATAGGGTAAGCAGAAGTGGCTTGGCCAAACCGAAGCGATCGCTAATGAGCGTCGCAACAAGACAACCGATTAGCGCGAAGAACGATACCCACACCAGCACGTTAGAGACCCAGTCCGCGTCTAAAGCCGCGTCGGCGGAGGCCAGTTCGATGTAGGTCCAGTAGGCGCCAATATTCACATACGTCAACGCCATCGCCGACAAGCACAGCCACGGAACGCTCTTTGGAATAACAGAAGTGTCGATTGTGGGTACGGCTACGACGCCGGCTCCCTCGCTGAACTCCTGACCAGCCACCGCCTCTTTACGTGCCGAGCTGAAGGAATCTCCAGCACCCAATTCAGCTTCCGTTGATGGAGCTACCGCGTTACCCGACCGAATTCCTGTCGCAGGCACCCAGCCCAGTATGAACAGTGCGGGCAAGTAGGAAATCGCAAAGATCAAGTAGATCGTATTCATGCTCATGCGGGGCAGCCAGTACAGCTCTGCCGCTTGAACGAACGCAAACGCGAACAACAAATAATTAAACGCCCGGGCCGAGTTCACCCTCGCACCCAAGGTTGCAACGGCGATACCGGTAAAGACGCCGCTTGCTGTACCGGCCAGAAAACGAAGCAGCAAAGTCGCCTCATAGCTCTGATAGAGAGTACACGCGATATTCGTTGCCACGGCCCCCAGGACTGACAGAACAACCAGTACACGACGGTTCATTTTCGCGACAAACAGCGCAGCCAGCACCGCCCCGAAGGAAAGACCTCCCAGATCAGCACCGGCGACGCGCCCAACCTGAGGCTCACTAAAGGAAAGGAGCAAACTCCAAGCGGTGCTGATCACCGGAATGCCCGCCAGGACGCTGTACCCCACGATGGACATGTACAAGCCGGCAGCCAAGGCTTGCCAGCGTTCGAAGGGGCTCGAAGGGCTTATCAAACTAAGGTCTCCTCAAACAAAACGTTCTCTGGTCAGGTAGCGCACTGCCGGACCTCACCCATCGGTACAAAAACGGATCTCAATCAACGAGGCCTAGGTCAGAGCACTACGCAGACTATCTGCACCACTGGGCTCAACGGTCACTGGAATCGACTTGAAACGCGGTGTTTTGCTGCGTGGATCGCGGTCCCGGCTGCTCAAACAATTTGCCTCCGGGTAGTAGGCCATCACATTCCCCGCTGGTAAGTCGAAGGCTTGTACGCTCAAGCACCTCATTACGCCGCGGGCTGAGCTCACATCGACCTTATCCCCGTTTTCTAATCCCATTCGCCGCATATCGTCCGGCTAAAGCAGTAGGGACCAGCGGTCGGCGCCGTAGCGGTAGCTATCGGTCTCCTCGTAGATGATGCTGTTGAACTGACCTTCACTGCGGATCGAAGCAAGCATAAAGGGGTAGGCGTGCACGTCATCATCGAGCCTCGGTAAGGGATGCACTCGAAAGCGCGCTTTTCCCGTGGGCGTTTTGAACGCTGGTTTGTGCAACAAGCGGTTTCTTACGTGGAACTCCCGTTTCGCAACGCCAATATCTTCAAGGTCTTCCATGCCAGGAACGGTCTTTGCGATCGCTTCACGAATCGTGTCGTGATCGGTGAACGCACGGAAATCCACAGGACTCTCGGGAAGCAGGCGCTGCCCCAGGTCCGCGAGAATCGCCACTTCCGAGCGAACCCCCGGCAAACGATGTATACCGCCGTCACTCAAACGGACAAAATTAAACATCGATTCCTGGGTGGTGGCCTGGGGCTCCTCATCTCGCGCCGCAACCGGGAGCACAAGCACTTCACCCTCTACTCCGTAGAGGTGGCCCTGGTTCATTGTGGTCGTTAAGTGAATCCGCGTCTGAATCTGGTTGAGGGCCCGTTCCGCCCAGACCGAGTCTGGCGTAGCGGAGTACAAATTACCCCCTACGACAAAGGCCAGATCGATTGCGCCCTGCTCCGCCGCGTCCAAAGCAGCCAGTGTGTCCATGCCTTCGCTGGTCGGCAGCTTAACCCCCCAGGTTGCCTCTATCCGTTCGAAAACGTCTTTACTGAGCACAGGCTTTACGCCAATTGTCCCAATACCCTGAACATTGCTATGCCCGCGCAGCGGCAACAGTCCAGCGTGCGGTTTACCAACCATGCCACGCAGCAGAGCTAGGTTGGCGATGTATTCAACGTTCTCCGAACCAAACTGATGGTGCGTAATGCCCATTCCCCAAGCGAACACAGCGTGTTCGCTGGCTACGTACAGCTTTGCCACCGCGATAAAGTCGGACTGGGTTAGCCCTGAACCTGCACAGATCTCATCCCAGGAAGTTGCATCCAGATCGTCACGGAATGAGGACCAGGATATGGTGTACTGGTCGATAAAAGTGCGATTCTCACCGCGCAGAAGCAGCACCGCTTTTGCGATGCCTTTAAAGGTAGCGATGTCTCCGCCGATCCTCGGCTGCAGGTAGTGGGAAGCAATGGGCGTGCCTCCGCTCAGCAGTGACTTAGCACTTTTCGGTGCGGCAAAACGAACGAGACCAGGCTCTCGCGCCGGGTTGACTACCACCACCTGTCCCCCACGCTCGCGACACGCAATGAGTTGGTGAACGAAGCGTGGATGGTTCGACGCGGGGTTTGCGCCAATCACAAAAATAAGATCGCACTTAGCGAGGTCTGCTAACTCAACCGTCGAGGTACCGGTCCCAATCGTAGAACCCAAGTCGACACCGGTCGCCTGGTGGCAGTAGTAGGAGCAATTGTTGACATTATTGGTGCCCCACAGGCGGGCTAATAGCTGCAACAGAAATCCCGCCTCATTGGAGGATCGACCGGAAGCATAGAAAAAGGCGCGTTGTGGATCTGTCGAGCCCATCTTTTTGGCGATGTGCGCTAGC
>JBCCQO010000201.1:0-6508 GCA_039024595.1 Pseudomonadota bacterium
GCGGCCCGTCTCCAATTGCAACAAAAACGTCATGTATCTATAACTTTACTGAAATAAACCACCCCTAGGATTCGCCTGCGCATCCGGCTTAGCTGGTTCCGCTATGTCGCAATCGAAACCTATCAGGGGTCACAATGTCTCAAAGGCTTGACGCTCGCGGAATTTGCCTTTTCACCTTCGCGTTCGTACTCACCCTTTGCGCCCCTCTCAGCTCCTTTGCTGCCGACGAACTTCTTGTCTATGTGTTTGACGGTGAGCAGCCCCTAGAAGGAGCTCGCCTTTCTGTCGACGGCGACGACGTCGGCCGTACGCGTCGAGATGGTTCCTTGTTCATCACCGTCGAAGGCAGCGGTCAGCGATTAGTCGAAGTCACAGCCCCCAGCGGCTCGATCCAGCGTGAAAGATTCTCCGCGGGTGCAGGTCAGCTAGTGGATATGATCATCGACGTGTCGGATGGTGATGGGCAGGCCGTGGTAGAGGTCTATTCCCGATCCCAGTCATCTTCCGAGCGCCGCGAAGCGCCGACCGGCGAGCTTCAGGTAACGGTGCGCCGAGGCGCAGATGCAGTCGCCGGGCAGTTAGTGACGATTTCGGCAGGTCAGGGTGGTGTACTAACCAACGCGCAGGGCGTTGCGACGAAGACCGTGCCACGAGGACTCTATCGAATCTCCACGGACGGCGTCTCGCGGCAAGTACGGGTGGTGGCAGGTATTTCCCGGGGTGCTTTGCTTGCGCTACCGGAAGACGACAATGTGGTCACCATCGCCGCGCCTCAGCTAGAAGAGGTTTTTGTTCTCGGCAGCTTCGATCCAAGCGGTTTTGAGCTGTCTGAGCGCGATACGAACCTTATTGTCGATACGCTCGGTGTAGAAGAACTGACGCGCTTCGGGGACTCGGATGTGGCTGCATCGATCGTGCGCGTACCTGGTATCTCGGTCCAAGACGACAAGTTTGTGTTCATTCGTGGGCTGGGCGGTCGTTACATTACGACTACGCTGAATAACGCGACGATGCCGTCAACGAATCCGTCGAAGCGAACGGTCCCTCTGGATCTGTTCCCGTCAAATTTTGTCAATCAACTCGATATCAAAAAGACCTTCTTGCCGTTTATGCCCGGTGAATCTACCGGCGGTAATCTGGTGATTAATACAAAGACTTTTCCCGATCAACGCGCAGGGAGCGTGTCTGCCTCTGTCGGTATGGTGAGCGATTTAACGGGGGAAACAGTCGGTGTCGATCCAATAAATGGCGCTTTCGACTTTCTCGGCTGGGACGATGGGTCGCGCCAAGAGAGCATCGTCATCCAAACCATTGGCGATATTGTTCTCGATGGTGGTGAGTTCACGGACGATCAGGGACAGACGTTTACCCTCGAGCAGACGCAACTGCGCGAACTGCAGAGAATCGCTGGTATCTATCTCGCAGATGACTGGGATTTGGACTTCCGAAGTGCAACGCCCAATGCAGGTCTTGGCCTCAGCTATGGAGACCTTTTCTATGTAGGAGAGGGCGAGCTGGGTTTCTATTCGGCGGTTAACTATTCCAACGGCTGGTCGCAGCGGGGAAATGGTATCCGCCGTTCTTTTAGTGCGAGCGGTATCGTCGCCGATGATCAGGTGTATGAGGCATACACGAACAACATCGAGATCTCCGGTCTGCTCTCCGTTGGTTACAACATTGGTAACAACACCTTCGAGTGGAACAATGTGGTGTCTCGCTCGACGGAAAGCTTCGTTGAACGATCTGTAGGCCGGGAGGGCGACGAGTTTCGTGCTACCTACCAGCACACAAGTCAGTGGGAAGAGCGCCAGTTCTTTTCTTCCCAGATCGTGGGTTCGCACTTCCTTAACGAAGATGGCTCTCTCTTTGGCGAGTGGCAGTTCACCGGCAGTCAGGCCCGTCGTTACGTACCCGGACGGAACGACGTCCGCTTTAATGCAGAGGCGAACCTAACGGACCCAGCCGAGCTGCGAGAGGCTTACGATTTTTCGCGGCCGAACAACGAACAGACCGACATACTGAACGGATTCTTTTTGTCCTCCGGTAGTACGTCCCGGCGCTGGGACGATTTGATTGATGCCAACTTCGATGGTTCCTTCGACGTGACCTGGGATCTTTTCGACAACGGTGCCAGCTTCTCTCAAATTCGCTTCGGCGCGCAGATGATCTACCGCGAACGTGATGCGGACAGCGCAACGTACGGGTTTTTCAACAACGGCGCCGACGCAACGCTGAGCGCATCCCCTAACGTACTCGTCTCCGACAACATTTTTGTCTGCGGTGAAGGCGAGGGCACGGTCAACTGCGAGGCAGGTGGTGATGGTGGTGACAGCGGCAATGTGAGTCCTCCCGTGGGCGGCGTGCAAGATAATCCGACGACCGGGTTCTTGTTCCAGGTGCGAACACAGGTCTCCGATGAGTATGAGGCCGAGTTGGAATACAACAGCGCCTACGCAATGTACGACCACACCTTTGATGGAGTCTGGCAAGTGCTGTTCGGTGCTCGCTACGAGCGGTACGAACAAATCACTGACACCTTTGATTTGACCACCGGCAATCCGGTGCAGGGCGTTGTCGATGAGGGCAGTTTGTTACCCGCTCTTGGTGTGAACTGGTTCTACTCCGACAACCAGCAGCTGCGTTTTGCGGTCAGTCAAACGGTGGCTCGACCGGACTTTAAAGAGGCCAGCAACGCGGTCTTCTTTGATAACGAATTTAACGTTCGGGTGCGCGGTAATCCAAACCTGGGCATCTCGGACATCATCAACGCTGATCTTCGCTGGGAATGGTACTTCGGCGACAACGGCACCGATAACTTATCGGCTGCGCTGTTTTACAAAGACATGACCGATCCGATCGAGCGCGTGGTTCAGGCCGCCTCGGGGACGGCCAGCAACTCACGAACCTTCCAAAATTCTGATACCGCCGAACTCTACGGTGTTGAGTTAGAGGGGCGCAAAGAGTTTGTTCTTACCGAAAACTACGACAACACGCTGTTTGTATCCTTCAACGCCGCTTACATCGAGTCGGAAGTGACTCTACTCAGTGGTGAGGTACGCCCTCTGCAGGGACAGCCCGAATACACAGCGAACCTGGTTCTTGGCTACGACAACATTCCCGGTGGCCATCAGCTGACGCTTTTGTATAACCACAATGGTGAGTCGATCGCGGATGTCGGCATCCTCGGTTTGCCCAATGTCATTTTGGAAGAGCGCGGTGAGTTAAACCTCGTGTACCGCTATGACATGAACGAAAAAGCCAGCATAAGAGCCCGCATCGAAAATCTTTTCGATGCGGAGGTTGAGTACACGCAGGGGGGCGAGACCTTTCAGCTGTACGAAAAAGGCACGAGCTTTCAGGTCGGGTTTACCTGGAATTTCTGAGTAAGCAGTTAGGCCTTAGAAGGCCGAATGTAGGGAGTAATTGGATGAAAAAGCAGTTAGTCATGGCTCTCCTCGCGGCCGGTGCCCTAGCGGGCATGAGCGGTTGCTCGGAGGGCGATAGCGCTACGATCAACATTGACGCTCCGACCACCACTAACAACAACAGCGGTGGTGGAGACGGCGGCGGTAATGGTGGCGGAAACGGCGGCGACGGCGGTGGCGATGGTGGGGGTCCAACGCCTTCATCTTGCCCAGCGGGTACAACAGAGATCACCGCGGGTACTTGTCGTCTATCGGGTACCTACCTCGACGATCTCACCCTAGCTGCTGGGAACGTCTACGAGCTCGACGGAAGAGTCAATGTGGGTAACGGCAACTGCCTACTGGCGAGTTCTACCACCTGTGACAATGGCGATGCGCTTGTGAACGCTACGCTGACGATCGAGCCAGGTGTAAGTATTAGAGGACTCCCTTCGGACGATCCGCTCAGCGCCGCCGTTCTTCACATCACTCGGGGTAGCACGATCAACGCTGTTGGCACCGCTGCCGCACCGATTATTTTCTCCTCTGCCGATCCAGACTTCACGACTCCCGGTGAGTGGGGTGGTGTGCAAGTGAGTGGTTTTGCACCACATAACGCGTGTGATACGGATCCGTGCAACGTAGACGGTGAAGGGGAGGCGGGTTTTATTGGAGGCGACGACCCCACCGATAACAGCGGCGTCATGCGCTATGTTGTGCTCGCCGAAAACGGGGTGGCGATCAATTCCGACGGTGACGAGATCAACGGTCTTAGCCTAAATGCGGTTGGCTCAGGCACCGAATTTGACTTCATTCAAATTCATGAAACGTCCGATGACGGCGTAGAGTTCTACGGCGGAACGGCGAACATGCGACACCTTGTGGTTTCAAACGCTCGCGATGATTCTGTCGACTGGGATGAGGGATTCCAAGGAAACCTTCAGTATGTGCTGGTTCGACAAACCGGTGATGGATCTGGTGAAGCGTTCGAAATGGATACCGAGGGGTCCTTAGCCTGGTTATCAAAGCCAACTCTGGTCAACACGACGATCATTGCGGACAAGCAGGCAGATGACTCGCCGTTCATCATGCGTTTTAAAGATACTTCAGGTGGTTTCTTCCACAACACCGTTGTTACCGTCGCAGGCGACGCGACAGGAACCTTTGACCTGTGCGCCCAAATCGAAGACGGCGCGGAGACAAACATCAACACTACCCTTGTATTCAATAATTGGATTCAAGATTGCTCGAATACATCGGGCGCCGGTGGGACTCTTTCAAACGAGCCTTCGGTCGGAAACAGTTCTGTCGTGATCGCTGCTGCTGCACTGGACGACATTCTTGCATCGCAAGCGTCGGCAGCATCAGGACTAGCACCGATAGACTTCGATTCGATAGCGGCGAGCTTTGCTTTACCGAGTACGGCTAGCGGCGACCCACAAGACTTCGATGCTAGTTTCTTCGAAGATACCACCTACATTGGTGCGGTAAACCCAGACGGATCGGATCCCTGGTGGGCTGGCTGGACTCTCGACTTCGGAGCGGGAAATGCGTTACCGCCGGCTGTCGCGGGCTGTCCTGCTGGTGTAGAAGAGGTTTCCGACGGGGTTTGTCGTCTTAATGGAACCTATACCAGTGACCTGCTGCTTACCGCCGGAAACGTGTATCAGCTCGACGGGCGTGTGAATATCGGTAACGGTAATTGCTTACTCATTGATGCGAATACCTGCCAAGGCGGTGCTACTTTGGCCAACGCCACGCTTACGATTCAGCCGGGGGTCTCGATTGTTGGTCTTCCCTCCGATGACCCACTGAGCGCTGCGGTACTGCACATCACTCGGGGTAGTATGATCAACGCTGTTGGCACCGCTGCCGCACCGATTGTTTTCTCTTCTGTTGATGATGATATTGCGGGGCCCGGTGAATGGGGCGGTGTACAAATCAGCGGATTCGCACCGCACAACGCCTGTGACACAACTCCGTGTAATGTAGACGGTGAGGGTGAGGCGGGCTTTATCGGCGGTGACAATGCTGCCGACAACTCCGGTGTGATGCGCTACGTCATCCTCGCGGAGAACGGCGTCGCGATTAACTCAGATGGTGATGAGATCAACGCCCTCAGCTTGAATGCCGTCGGCAGTGGTACGGAGTTCGACTTTATACAGATACACGAAACGTCCGATGACGGCGTCGAGTTTTATGGTGGCACCGCGAATATGCGTCATCTTGTGGTGTCTAATGCTAACGACGATTCGATTGACTGGGATGAGGGTTTCCAGGGCAACCTACAGTACGTAATCGTTCGCCAGAGCGGTAATGGATCTGGGGAGGCCTTCGAGATGGATACGGAAGGGTCCTTGGCTTGGCTGTCTAAGCCAACGTTGGTTAACACCACGATCATTGCAGATAAGCAAGCGGACGACTCGCCTTTCATCATGCGCTTCAAAGATACTTCGGGTGGCTTCTTCCACAACGTGGTTATCACCGTAGCGGATGACGCCACCGGGGTCTTCGACACCTGCGCTCAGATCGAAGACGGTGCGGAGACGAATATCAACACAGCGCTGGTGTTCAATAACTGGATTCAAGATTGCGCAAATGAATCCGGGGCGGGGGGAACGCTTTCGAACGAAGGCTCAGTCGGGAACAGTTCCGTGGTCATCGCTGCAGCGGCGCTCGATTCCCTGCTCGCCAGTCAGGCAAGCGCGGCGTCTGGTGTACCCGTCATCGACTTCGCCGCGATTGCTATGAGTTTCGCACTTCCGAACACAGCCAGCGGCGATCCGCAAGACTTTGATGCGAGCTTCTTCGATGACACCACGTATATGGGTGCGGTAAACCCTGACGGTTCCGATCCCTGGTGGGCTAACTGGACGGTAGAAGGCTCACTGTAAAACTCTCGCGCGCTTCTAAAGCGCGCACTCTTCTAGACCCGCATCAGCGTATGCCTGATGCGGGCTTTTTTATTCCGCGAGTCCGCGGAATTCGCCGTGTAGAGCTGTTCGCAGAAAACTTAGCTGAACCAACTCATCCGCCGAATTTTGAAGATAGCTCTGAAGCGGAGTTCACAAAAAGTTCTTTTAAAGCACGCTTTTTGTAACAGC
>JBCCQO010000202.1:0-6508 GCA_039024595.1 Pseudomonadota bacterium
GATGGCTGACCTTAGCCCTGCGCCGGGAAAAGATAATCCCCCAAAAAACTAAATCTGTTTTTAGAAAATCGCTATAAAGACGAGCACCGAAAACAAAACATCCAATCTAGGATTTTTGGACATAAACACCGGCATCGCGAGCATACCGTTTGTTTCCAAGCTTCGATTTAATGAGCTCCATACAGCAACGACTAAACCAATCGAAATCGGGAGAACAGATCATGAAAAAACTAGTGCTCATCACACTTTTCGCGCTGTACAGCACGTTAACGGTCTACCAGGCACAGTCGGCCGAACTGGCTAGCGGAACGCTTCAAGGAGCCTTTTCGTCTTGGGGCAAATCATCACTGCAAGGCGACTGGAAAATTGTCGAAGAAAACGGAACGCATTACATCGACTTAGCGAATAGCTTCCGAGCGAAGAAAGGACCGGATGTGAAGATATTCCTTTCACCGACGGCTTCATCGGAAATCACCGGTGATAACGCCGTCAGCGGGAGCGTGTTCGTCAAGCTTATTTCTGACTTTGATGGCAGCGCACGTATTGCGATCCCGGCTGGGACTGACCTTAGCCAGTATCAGTCCTTGGTATTTCACTGCGAGGCTTATTCAAAACTCTGGGGCAGTTCACCGCTGCGTTAACACTCCAAAGCGATCCCCGTAAATTCTGACGAGTTAAAACCACTTTTCAATTCTCTACAGGAGGTAGATCCGTGAAAAAGCATATTCCAACCGTAGCAAGCATCATTGTCGCCTTTGTCTTCATTCAATCGATGTTTTTCAAATTCACCGGGGCTGAAGAGACCGTGATCATTTTCCGTACGATCTCTGAATGGCTAGCCAGCATAGGAGTACCCGCAGCTTTCGCCAGCCTTTTCTCCGACTTTGGTGCCTATGCGGTAGGGGCTGTAGAGTTAGTCGCAGCCGCACTTATTCTTATTCCCGCTACGCGAGCCGTTGGCGCGAGCTTGAGTCTGAGCGTGATCAGCGCTGCCATTTTCTTCCACCTGTTTACCCCTCTCGGTATTGATCGAGTGGTTGACCAGGCCGGCAATACCGATGGAGGTGCCTTGTTTTATACAGCGGTCGTGGTGTGGCTTAGCAGCGCGGTTGCGATTGCGCTTGGCAAGTGGTCTGCGCAGGGAAGAAACGAAGCTGCTGAGTATGATCTCGGACACGTGCCTGCGTAACTAAGGCGTACTCGAAAGCCCACTTGCTTGGAAAGTGGGCTTTTTTCTGTATCGCGATCCGGCAACTCGTTCTTTTTATTTGTAACCTATTCATCAATGCCCAAGTACCTGGGCGGCAGCTTTTCAAATGATTGACTTGGATTGCGGTGTGATCGGGCAATCAGCGGAGCAAGGCGGCGCACAAAGACACTGACGCTGCGCTCACGGGAGCGAACTTAGCGCGGCATCCCTAAAAAGCGCCCCGGACTCGGTAAATTGAGGGAGCTTTTCCTGTATCGCGCTTAAATGCTCTAGAGAAACTTGCCACGTTGCTATAACCCAAGAGATCGCTGATCTCGGCCGTAGACAGATCATTCTCCCCCAAAAACTTCTTCGCCTGCGCCAAGCGATGTTGTCTAACTAATTCTCGGTACGACAGGTCTTCTCGTGCTAGGTGATTACGCAATGTTCGCGTCGTAACGTGCAGACGGTCTGCGACTTGTTCCAAGGTCGGGTAAGCGTATTGACAGCTCTCAAGCATGGCACGAATCGAACCACCCAAAGTACGGGAAGAGCGGAGACGCCGAGCCAGGTTCTCACAGGCGTCTAGAAAGAGCTGTCGAGCGGCGGGGTCTGAACTACTAAGTGGGCTTTTGAGATAACTCAAAGGAAGATTGATCGCCAAGGCAGGTTGCCCATAGCTCGCCTCGCAGGAATATTTTTCGGCGTAGTTTCGAGTCTGGGCAAAGGGCAGCGCTATCCGTACTGACGGCGGCAGGTAGCCGACACAGTCCTTCAGTAACCGGAAGCTCGCGGCAATAATCAGCTGAGCGTGAAACTCGGGCTCGCCGGAGAAAAATGGTGGTAGGTCGTACTCGATAGTCACCCGATCGCCATGCGTCTGCATGTGCGAAGGCACGGGCAGTAAGGTGTCGGAAAAGTTTTGTAGAACCTCAAGCATGTCGATTGCTCTGGGGCAACTGCTGGCGGCTGCTCCCAAGGCCCCAAAGCGCGCCAGGGAAAAGTGTTGGCCAACAGTGAAGCCGAGCCACGGATCATTGCAACTTTGTACCGCGGCGGCACACACACGAGACAGATTTTCGAGAGAGACATGATCTTCCGGGGCGCTTGCATCGGGTTGGCAGAGATCTTTGGCGCGTTGAATAAGATCGAGGTCGACGGGACCTTGTTCTTCTGCGAGCGCCAGTACTTCGCGAGGAAATCTCGCGGGTATGAATTGGGGATAGTTCTTCATCGCTATCGCATCACCCCTAGACGGATTGCGATCGCTTCAGTCTTCGTTACAAAGCGAGGTCTCGGGTAAGACCTCGCTACAGCCGTGTTCGTCGCTGAGCGATGCGTGACTCAAATCCGCCCGCTTTTTCCGAAAATGTTAACAAACTTTACCCCATTTGCTATGTCCGGTGTACCCAAGTGCTACTAGCATGAACCCACAATAATCATAAGGTCATATTCGTGGAAAACCCCCTTTCGGCCGCCAAGCCCCCCTATGACTATGCCGCTGTCGTACATCGGCGTTTACGGAAACCGAACGGAAGTAGCTACTTCACCCGATGATTCGCTAATGAAGACTTCGACGAAAGGAACTTTGGAGGGGCGAACTCGCAGCAGGAGCCGCCGTTCTAGCTAGCGAGCCAAGACAACAAGAAGGAGAGGGCTTTGACGCAGCGATTACGAGGACTTACCCGCCATGACATCCGAGAGTTAGAACCGGTGCTCAAGGTGATTGAGCAGACCATGGGCGGCTTTGTCCCCAATTCGATGTTCATTATGGCGCGGAACATGGAATTGATGGAGGGCTTTGGGATGCTCTCCGCCGCCGTTTTTCGCGGTGAAGCTTCGGCTCGACCGCATCCTCTCAAGGCTATGTTAGCTGGCCTCCGGTATCGGTGGCGCACTCGGCGTGGCGCAAAAGCGGAACCAATCTCCGGAGACCTGCGAGTGCTGATATTTACGGCGGTTAGCCTCTCCGCGGGATGTCGCTACTGTCAGGCTCACAGCGCCATGCTATCGGCGCACCGACAGGTCAGCGCTGAAAAAATTGATGACATTCTTGACTATGAGAACAGCGAGTTTTATAGCGCTGCCGAACGAGCCGCCCTAGCTCTTGCGTTTGCGGCTGGGCGTGCCCCTAACGAAACCACTACACAGCACTTCAGCCGCTTGAAAGAACATTATAGCGACGAGCAAATTATCGACATCGTTGCGGCGATCGCTTACATGGGCTTCCTCAATCGATGGAACGATACCTTCGCCACTCTTCTTGAGGATCAGCCGCTGCGTTTCGCAAGCGGCGAGTTAAAAAAAGTGCCTTGGGATGTAGGCAAGCACACCAACGCCGAATAGGAGTTAGGAGAAACCGCCAACACCACAACAAGAACCTTAGTTCACGAGAGACTATAAAAATGAACCAAGCAGTCACGCGTATAAAAAGTGTCAAGGAATACATCCGTATGCCCCTGTTGTACAACCACTGGTACGTGGCGGGGCTAGTAGAGGAGTTCGGTCGGGAACTGAAAGAACGGACTCTTCTAGAACGATCCTTGGTGTTCTATCGCACGGAGGCGGGGGAACTCACAGCACTCCAAAATCGATGTTTACACCGTTCTTTTCCCCTGTCTAAAAGTCGCTTAGAGGGCGACAACATTGTCTGCGGCTACCACGGTATTCGTTACAACGCCGCAGGCGAAGTGGTACGAGTTCCGTGCCAGACCCGCTGCCCTTCTAAAAAGTTGCACAAGTATCCGCTCCGAGAAATGGGACCTTTTGTGTTCATTTGGATGGGCGAACCGGAAGCGGCCGACGACAGCAAACTTCCGGATTTACCGTTTCTTTCCGATCCGAACTACCGAACGTTTCACGGTGCGGTGGAGCTAAAAGGCAACTACTTGTTCATGCACGAGAATCTTAATGACCTGACCCACTTTGCCTATTTGCACCAAGACACCTTCAAGTTCGGCGACGAGTTTTTCGAATTGCCGACAACGGTGGAGAAAACGGATGAAGGCGTTTTTTGCAATCGCATCGATACCGACTGGGAGGGCGCCACCGCTGTCCTGCCGCCGTCTGTCAGAGAGGGATTAGTGGGTAAAAAAGTCGTACGCCAAGATGGGGGCGTCTCTGTGTCACCCGGGGTCTTCAAAGGCTACGTGCCAATCACCGTTGGTGACGAGGGAGAAGATCATCATCACGTTCTCATGAGCTATGTGATGCACTACTTGACGCCGGAAACGATGAATACCAGCCACTACTGGTTTTCCGTCTCCAACAACTACGCGCAGGATGACGATCAGTACTACGAGTACTACAAGGCACGGGTTTCCACTGGCTTTGATGAGGATCTTTGGGCAGTGGAGAACATGCAAAAGCTGATTGACAACGACAACATCGAATTCGATGAAATGAACATTGCTGGTGATAAGGCCGGAATGTTGTTTCGCCATGTGCTGCTTGACTGGGCTCTAGAAGAGTACGGCGAGGATCTCGCCGGCGCAGCTTAATGCGGACCAAGCTCAGACCTTGTTCCCCCACCGTCGGCATTTTGCGTTGGCGCGCATGTCGCCAAAGCCCAACCGCATCATATTCCGTTCGGTGTTCTTGCGATCTACGTCGGTGTGAAAGCCAGCCACAGACTTAAGAAGGAACCGTACCGTGCGACAAACACCCTCGACCGATATCGATCTATACGGTGACCATACGCTGATGCATACACGGGATGTGTATCGTGAGCTCAGGCAACTTGGACCGGTCGTCTATCTGACGACCAACGAAAGCTACGCCGTTACGCAGTTTGACGCACTGCGAGTCGCCTTGAGAGCAGACAGTGTGCTGGTCAATGGGGAGGGCGTAGCGGCCAACGAAATAATTAATGGAGCACCCAAAGACACGACACTGACGAGCGACGGCGATACCCACCGCTACCGCCGGGGAATTCTACAGCGCCCTCTGTTGCGTGATTCACTGGAAGCTATCAAACCAAAAATCGCCGACAGCGCCGATCAATTGGTTGCGTCGCTACTCGAACGTAGTGGTTTCTGTGGCGTCGCGGATTTTGCGACTCACCTGCCTTTGACGATCGTGGCCGAGCTTGTGGGTTTGTCCGGCCAGGGCCGGGACCGCATGCTGGAGTGGGCGGCTGCAACCTTTAACGCACTGGGACCGCTAAATGAACGATGCGAGCAGGCTTTGCCAGTGGCGCTTTCCGCAGTTGAGTACGTATACCAATTGACGCCGGAAACCGTAGTCGAAGATGGATGGGCGTATCGCGTATTGAAGGCAAAAGATGAGGGAGAGCTAAACGACTCTGAAGCCTCCATGATGATCATGGACTATGTGGCGCCCAGCCTAGATACAACGATACTAGCCACTGCGCATTTGCTATGGCTTTTGGGCACGCACCCTGAAGCTCTTGCCAGACTGAAGAGTGATCCAAAGTTGGTTGGGAGTACGGTTACTGAGGCAGTACGCCTCGCTTCACCTATTCGCTGTTTCACGCGTTATGTAAACGCCGATTTCGAACTCGACGGTGTTGTACTGCCAGCCGGCTCCCGAGTTGCGATGCTCTATGCAAGTGGGAACTGGGACGAAAACCACTACGAGCAAGCCGATAGCTTCCAGCTAGATCGCAATCCGCGCGATCAAATGGGCTGGGGCTACGGCATGCATACCTGCGCTGGGATGCAACTGGCCCGCTTGGAAATGGAAAGCCTGTTACGCGCACTCATGCGTCAAGTCGACAGGATTGACGTTGGAAACCCAACACCGCTTATGAATAACATCCTGCAGGGGTTCACCGATTTACCCGCTCGCTTTCGCTAGTTGGAGAGCTAATTGCGGTCTTCTCCCATAATCCGGCTCCGGATATGCAAAAGCCCGGGAAAACGTATAAGTTCGCTGGATATAAGCGTGGAGTTAGGAGAGTTATTGCAAATCTTTCCGGTGGTTTAGACGATAGGGTCAATCTTTCGATTTTTGATACAGACGAGCGTACTGCTCATAGTGATAGTCGCGTAAACCAATTTTTGCTTGAGCAAGAGCAGCGTTCACAAAAGGTAGAACCACCGGCTCGTTCAACGAGTTTGATGAAGCCGCCTGGCTAGGATCCGTGTGGAGATAGAAGTTGCCGGAACTTGCAAACGAAGGCCCTGCTACTGTTGCTATCTGAGGGCCAACGATCGAGTTTGAGGTGCCGGGACCGAAAAATACGTCGAAGGCTGATCCCACGGAATTAAAACGATTCGCGACGACCGACCAACCTGTTATGGGCTGACTAAAATTGAACGAATCGAGAATCACCGCAAACTCGGCAGAACCGCGAAA
>JBCCQO010000203.1:0-6474 GCA_039024595.1 Pseudomonadota bacterium
CAGCGTCTCCTGGCAGCCGCGTGAGTGGCCATGTTGGTAGTGCATCACATTGCCAAGTAATGAGGTGGATTTAATATGGCAGCGCTGCCAGCGCAGGTCGTCTGTGGTAGACACGTGATAAGACTTGGCGGTGTCTTTATCGGCCTCAGGCGGTGAGGGGATCTCGAAGGCAAAAGCAAAGCGGGTCGGCGTGATGCCCTCTGGCATTGCGTGATTTCGTTTCGTATCCGCTCCGCGGCTTATCTGGATGTAGATGCCCAGGTTTTCGCCGTTGTTTCTCCTTGCTAACTCTTCAGCGATCGATCTCCACTCGTTCTCGTCGACAGGCATAGGCAGTTCGATCGCTTCGAGGCCGTCCTGCATGCGCCGCATGTGCGGCCCCAAACCTACGCTGCGTCCTCCGTAGCATGGCACCACTTCGTAAACACCGTCGCCGAACAAAAAGCCGCGATCCATGGGCGAAATCTTCGCGTCTGCTAAGGGCAAGTAACTACCGTTTAAGAAGACCGTATCCATTTAAACGCCTCCAACTTTTTTTCCAAACGAAACAAGGTCAGCAAGCTTTTGTATAAGCGCTTCTCCAACAAGCCCATCCATACCATCTTCCGTTAGTGTGTTTTTTCGGGTGACACCGTCAACGCTGCCCTTCGACGAAAGATAGGCAAGCGTGTCGCGGTGTTGTATCCCATCCAGTAAGGGTTTTTCGTTCAATACTTGTAACAGTGCGATCAGTCCGTAGGCACCCCAGTTCGATACGTCTGCCACGACGAGTTCGTCGCAGGGGGTCTGAGCAGCAGCTATCGATAGCTCCGCGACTGCTTCATTGAGTTTTCCCATCCCTATTTCGTTGCCACCGTCGCCAATGGCAATGGAAGGGCAACTGGCCAGTTCCAAATAGTAGTCAAATACAGCGGCATAGGCAGAGATGTCCTCGCCTCGCATATTGTAATAACAACCGTCAGCGGCAAGGCCGGGTCGTTCAATTGAAACCACCGCATCGGGACGCAAGCGATCCAGCCAGTTCTCGGCTTCTTTACGACCGGCTTCCGGCGCGAAGGAACGCAGCTCTAGTACCGGGTAATCTGCTGCGAGCGCATCGGCGAGCGGCGCGGCGCAGGCCAAGGTTGTGGTGATGCCTAGGCTTTCAAGGGCATCGTGGAGCGCGATAGCACCAGCAGGCCCATCCGTTTCGAAGGTCCCAGCAACGGGAAAGCCTGTGCCGATAAGAACGGAGCGTGATTCATGCAAAAGCGTTGCCGCTCTTAGACAGTAGCCTGCCTCCAACTGCGCTCGCAAATGCTGCATTTGCCTGGGGTTTTTCTCCACTAAGAGAGCTTCTACCTCGGCTGACAAGGACAGCAGAGCTGCTGGTGCGGCGCTCATCGTGGTGTTGGCTCTAAACGTCGAGATCGCTCGAACACATGGGCGAGAGTGATAGCGTTGTGCGCGTCCTCCGGTGAAATCGCTAGAAAATGAAGAGAGTTTCCGGGTCGAAGTTGCGCCAATAAGGAACAATCAATTGAGAGCACCACGCCCAGCTTCGGATAACCGCCGATCGTCTGCCGGTCGTGAAGAAGGACGATAGGTTGTCCGTCGGCGGGTACTTGAATCGCCCCTAGGGCGATACCTTCAGAGAGCATTCCGGTACGAGAGCAGGGGATAGCGGGTCCGTCGAGGCGGTACCCCATGCGATCACAACGATCAGAAACTTGATACTCGGAGCTGAAAAAGCGCTGTTGATCGAGGGCAGAAAAGTCATTGACTTGATAACCGAGCACCACGCGCAGGATTGCCTGTTTGTGATAACTCGGACGCTGTCTTGGTGGAATCCAACGGGGGTCAATCGGCTCGAGCGCTGCAATCGGCAAGACGTCGCCCGCCTCAAGCTTGCCGCCGTGTAAGCCTCCGATACCTTCGCGGACGACCGTCGACGTACTTCCAAAAATAGGCGCCACCGTAAAACCACCACGAACCGCAAGATAGGATCGACATCCGACTTCACTGAAACCAAGTTCCAGCGACTCGCCGCGGCGCAAGGAAAGAACTCGCCACTGATCTTTCTCCTTACCATCGATAGTGATCGGAAGCTGCGCGCCGGTAATTGCAATCTGCGTGTCTTGCTGTGCCAGAAGGTGGAGCCCGCCATAGCTGACTTCTAACAAGGTGGCATCAGAATCGTTAGCGAGCAGGCGATTTGCAAGGCTAGCGGCTAAGGGATCAGCAGGTCCGCCAGAGGTAAGGCCCAGCTTTGCCTGACCGAAGCGTCCCCGGTCATGGAGCAGACTCAAAAGCCCCGGCTGTTTGACGAGCAGACTCACGTAAGTGCGCCCCCTGCACTTAGGAAGGCTTCCCGCTCGATTGGTCGGAAACGCACCCGATCACCAACTGCCACAGGCATCGGCTGCGCTGCGCTGGGATCGAACATTCTAAGGGGCGAGCGACCAATAAGATTCCAGCCCCCGGGACTCTCTGCCGGATACACCGCTGTTTGCCGATCGGCTATGGCAACCGCCCCACGGGGTACACGTTGCCGAGGTGTGCTCTGTCGCGGGGCAGCGATACGCTCATCCACGTCCCCAAGGTAGGCGAAACCCGGAGCAAAACCGATCGCATATACCCGATACTCCTGCGCGCTGTGAATCGCGACGATCTCTTCCCAGGCGAGGTCACCAGCCTCTGCTAGGGACAGCAAGTCCTCACCGGAATCCGGGTGGTAGTACACGGGAATTTCTATGAGCTTCCCCGGTTGTAAAGATTGAGACTCTAAATTGGCGAAGCAGGCGCGAATCAGTTCACCTACCTGAAAGTGATCTATTTGCAAGGGATCAAAGGAAACTAAGAGCGATGCGTAGGATGGAGTGAGGTCAACCAGCCTTGAGCCCATTTCTACTCTCAATGCTGCGCCCAAAGTTTGTACTTGTGCGGATACCTCCGCGGAACTTGTCTCACCTAGATAGGCGATGATCGCCGATTCTCCGGCGCTCTGCAGTTTCACAGCTAGGGCCCGCTGACGATGCTGCGAATCTCTCGAATCGCTTGCACACCCTCATCGTTATCACCATGTACGCAAAGGGAGTCAATGTCGAGTGTTAGCTGCTTGCCTGACACGGTGGTGATTGAGCCGGAGTCGGCGAGTTCGCGAACTTGAGTGAGCATGCGCTCTTTGCTGTGTACAGCACCGGGCTTACGACGGGAAAGAAGTCTTCCATCATCGTCGTAGCATCGATCCGCAAAAGCCTCGAGGAGCAGTGAAAGACCCAACTTCTCAGCTTCTTGGCGATGTATATGAGCGTCGCCGGTTGCTTGAATCATAAGTTTCAACGGCTTCGGGTAGCTACTCACTGTGCGCATGATGGTTGACCGAACTGTGTCGTTAGCCATCATGTCGTTGTAGAGAGCACCGTGGGGCTTTACGTATTCGAGACGGGCTCCGGTGACACTGGCTAAACCGTCGATAGCCGCTATTTGGTAAAGTAGGGCTGCACGAAGCTCGGACTCCGACATGGCCATACTTCGGCGACCAAAGCCGACAAGGTCTGGATAGGACGGATGGGCACCTACGCTGACCTGATGGCGCGCGGCTAGGGCGAGCGTTTGTTCCATGGTCAAAGGATCACCGGCATGGAAACCGGTGGCGATGTTCGCCTGATCCAAGAACGGCATCACCTCCTCGTCACGACCAAGGCGCCAATTGCCAAAACTTTCGCCTAAATCACAGTTCAAAAGCATCTTCGTGTACTCGTTTATTCCTTGGCGATCGACGACGCGCTTCGCGATCAAAGGGCAATCAGAAGATCGCCAACTCACTATTTCGTTTGTCGGTTACCAGCATACAGCCCGGGCTGTGAGTGATAGCGATGGGCGGCGCCGCTGCCGCAAGCGCCACCTGTGGGGTGACACCGCAGGCCCAAAAGACTGGAATCTCTCCCTCCTCAATAGGCACCGGGTCGCCGTAGTCGGGTGTGGAAAGATCCCCAATACCAATCGCCGAGGGATCACCAAAATGTATAGGCGCGCCATGAACGGACGGAAACCGGCTGCAAATTTGTATGGCTCTGATGGCCTGCGCTGCTTTGAACGGCCGCATGCTTACCACCATGTTTCCGCTAAACGATCCGGCCGACTCGCAGGGGATCAGCGTGTTATACATAGGCACATTGCACCCAAGGGTGACATTCCGCACGTCGAGCCCGTCCTCTAGCAACGCCTCTTCAAAGGAAAAGGAGCAACCCAGGGCGAAGACAACAAACTGATCGCTCCAAAGATCAACAATGTCCGAGCGCTCATCAATGAGCTGGCCTTCTTTAAAAATGCGATAGCTTGGGACATCGGTCCTTATGTCTATATCCCCCAATGTGGGGAGGCCCGTATCTCCGGAACTTTGACTCGATGCGATCAGTGGGCAGGGTTTAGGGTTGGAGTGACAAAACCGAAGAAAGTCCGCAGCCCATTTCTCTTCCAAAATGACCAGATTGCATTGGACAAATCCCGGTGCCAAGCCGGACGTATTGCCTGTGAAAACACCCGCTCGAATCTGTGCTCTTAATTCCGCAGGGTTGGCGGCGGCGGTCGTTTGCCGGATGGGGGAATGGCTAGGGGTACTCACGGTGTTGGTGGCTGCGCTACGGTTAACAGGAGTTCAAGGTTACCTCAGAGGCCGGTATTTCAGTAGTATTAGCCCAAATTACAAAAAGAATCAGGAGTCGCGCCGATGCCCCATCCCAGCCTTACTGCCGAGACTTATCCGCATAAGCCAGCGATTGTTATGGGTAACTCCGGTGAGCTTGTCAGCTATCGGCAGCTAGCCGAATCGATTAATCAAGCGGCTCATCTTTTTCGCGCTTCCGGTTTGCAGCCTGGCGATCACCTAGCCCTGATGCTCGAAAATCGCCCGGAGTTTCTTTCAATCTGCTGGGCGGCGCAGACGGCGGGTCTTATTTACACGCCGATTAGCAGCCATCTGAAAGCCGATGAGACTGCCTACATACTTCGCAATTGCGGGGCGAAGATGTTTATCGCGAGCGCTGCGGTCGCGGATGTGGCAATCGCCGCTTCCGCTGAAGCCGAGAAATTAGAATCTAAGCTAATGCTTGATGGCAATCGTGAGGGCTTTCAATCCTGGGAGGAGGCCGTCGACGGGTTTGGGACGGATGCAATCGCGAATCCGGTAAACGGTGCTCCGATGCTGTACTCCTCAGGTACGACCGGACAACCAAAGGGTGTGCGAATTGAACTTCCTGAGCCGGATATTAATGCGCCGCATCCATTAGCGGGGTCGATTGGACTTGCTTTTGGGTTCAGCGACGAGACCGTCTATCTTTCTCCAGCACCGCTTTATCACGCCGCGCCGTTGCACTTCAATATGATGGTGCAAAGCCTCGGTGGCACCTCCGTGATAATGGAAAAGTTCGTCGAAACGCGAGCTCTAGAGTTGGTCGAGGAGCATCGCGTCACGCACAGCCAGTGGGTGCCGATCATGTTTGTACGCATGCTAAAGCTGCCGGACGAGGTGAAAGCTTCTTTCGATCTCAGTTCTCATCAGTTCGCGATTCATGCGGCGGCTCCATGCCCGGTAGAAACCAAGGACCGCATGATTGAATGGTGGGGGCCAATTATTGTTGAGTACTACGGTTCTAGTGAGGGCATTGGGTTGACCCTTATCGATTCCGAGCAGTGGCTAACGCATCGAGGATCTGTAGGCAGGGCGGTATCCGGCGAGCTACACATTCTAGACGAAGACGACAAAGAGTTACCGCCGGGCGAGATCGGTACGGTGTTCTTTGGCGGTACACAGGCTAATTTTAGCTATCACGACGAGCCGGAGAAGACGGCCGGCTCGTACAACAAGCAGGGCTGGGCAACCTGTGGTGATGTTGGCTACCTGGATGAAGAAGGCTTCTTATATCTCACGGATAGGAAGCACTTTATGATTATTAGTGGTGGCGTCAATATTTATCCGCAAGAGGTGGAAAACCTCTTGATCACCCACCACAAGGTCGCCGACGTCGCCGTGTTTGGAGTCCCCAATGACGAGTTTGGGGAGGAAGTAAAAGCGGTGGTCCAGCCTCGGAACTGGGCTGATGCAACCGATACGCTGGCGATCGAATTGATTGAGTGGCTCCGCGAACGGCTGTCGCACCTCAAAGTCCCTAGGTCCATCGACTTTAATGAGGAGTTGCCAAGGCTTGATAATGGTAAGTTATACAAGCGACATTTAGTCGAGGCTTATCGGTCAGCGGCGGGGCTAAGCGACTAAAGCGACTAAAGCTACTAAAGCTACTAAAGCTACTAAAGCGATGGACGCGATCGACTGAGCCAGCGTTCAAAGAGCACTTGCGCCAGCGAGGAGAGTGCGTGATGTATGAAGTAAAGCACTTTGTTGAAGACAGGTTGGATGTTCAGCACGATTTGATCGAAGCGCATCCCCTGGGGCTGCTAGTGTGCAACGACGGCGCCGGCCGCCTCTTTGCAAAC
>JBCCQO010000204.1:0-6473 GCA_039024595.1 Pseudomonadota bacterium
ATCGATGGCCTGCGTCAGGCCTATGTCGAGGCCGGACCCGCTGATGGAGACGTAGTCTTGCTGCTCCATGGCCAACCGAGTTGGTCTTATCTGTACCGCAAAATGATTCCTGTCCTTGCGGACGCCGGTTATCGGGTGATTGCGATGGATCACCTAGGCACGGGGCGATCGGACAAACCGACTGACATTGACGAATACACCTATCTTGTCCACACGGACCGCTTGGCACGCTTCATCATTGAGCTCGAGTTATCGGAAATCAATCTATTTGTGCAGGACTGGGGGAGTTTGATTGGCTTAAAAGTCGCGGGCGAGAATCCCGACTGGTTCGCCAGCATCGCCGTGGGCGACGGCGCGCTACCGAACATACCAGCCGGTGTAGAGCCGTTCCCACCGGTCGAAAATCCAGATGAACTCATTGACCTTCCCTCACCTTTTGCCGACGCTCCGGAACAGCAAGTCGCCGCCTATGACGGCTGCGAGCTGCTGTTGGAGTCATCGGATGGTCTCGGCTTCGGCAACTGGATGGAGTACGCCATGAAGGCCGAGTCCTTCCGAGCCTCCGAAGTGCTTGAAGCACTCACCTGGTTTCCACTGACCGATGCAGAAGAAGCAGCTTACGATGCGCCTTACCCCAGTAGGGAATATATGGCTGGTATTCGAAAGTTTCCGTCGATTGTCAATGAACTCGGCGGACAAACCCAAGACGCCCTGGCTGGACTGTCCCAATACGAGAAGCCCTTCATCACAATTTGGGCATCGAATGACGCTGGTAATTTAGGCTCCTGTGAGGCGCAGCAGGCGCTAATTGATTTAGTACCAGGCGCAGGTGGTCAAGCGCACACGCGCCTACCGGAATCGAGTCACTTTTTGCAGGACGATCAGGGGGAAGAGATTGCCGCAAGGCTAGTAGATTTCTATGAAATTCCCGCGCCTTTCCCTTCAGAAATACCATCAGAGACACCGTCGGAGCCTCCGCAAGGTACGGAGGAGAGTTTAGGCTTTGAAATACTTGAAATCGTATCTGAGACTGAAATCGTTGTCTGGGTTAGCTCAGAGATAACAAAACAAGAGTTCGACGCGCTCGTGCTCCCAGAAGGTTGGTTGAAGAATCAAGTTCGAGAAGTAGAGGTCTCCGGTGGATCCTTTGCGCGCTCGCCCGATGCGCTAGACGATGGCCCTCTCCAAGAAGAGGAGCTGTTCGGTTTCCGATGGCGACACAATGCCACCATCATCGAGACCGGTATCACTCTAGATGAGGACGGTCTATTGGAAGCAGCGTCGATCGAAAAATTTCATACGATCACCTTCGGGGCAGGAAGCACGCTCTACATTCTTGTCGCTCCCAGCGGCGAGGAGTATCTCCGGATTACCCGAGACGTCGAACGAACATCAGAAACCCCGACCTTACCCGAGGGTTGGAGCATACGAGAGCAAGTGATTGATGAGCCGCTAGAGCTTACCTTGCCGAATCCGACGCTAAACATTCGAACAGACAATCAAGACTCCTTTCAGGGACCCGTAAGCTTAACCACGAGCGATGGCCTGGGCTCCATAGAAGACGCACTGAACTCAGGCTTACTTCCTTTGAACAATATGCTCTGTGAAGACCCGGCCAATATGGATGTACTTCTGGAGTCGCCGGTCTTTTCCGGATTTGCAACGGGTAGTGATAACAACTCGGAACAGATACAGCGAATGGTCGAGAACCCCACCGCTGGACCTTTTTACATGTTCAATTTTATCCGCTTCCGGGAGTTGGCCGTCTACGCCGATGGGCGCGAAACTGACTTAACCGGTCAGGAAGCAAACGACATCTATAACCCGATTGAATTTCTGACCGCTATCGGTGCTCGCCCCGTTTTTCTCAGCGCAGTTGACCAGCAAATCGAAGGGGAGGAACCCTTTTGGGAGGAAATCGCAGTTGTGGAGTACCCCTGTCCCGTGGCGTTTTTCGCGATGATTCTAAATCCGGGGTTTCAGGACCGTCTCATCCATAAAAATGCAGGGGTGGAAACCACATGGGTGATTGTTACTGACCTACTGCCATCGGTGCTTCCCGAAGATTTTCAGTTTCCCGAGAGTCCGTTTCCATCGAGTGAAACAGACCCTGCTTTCGAGTTAATACACCTTCGTGATTACTACAGCTCGGCCCAATACGAAGCAGGTTCCTCTGAACCGGAACGAAGCGGCGAGACGGCATGGGATCTCTTCGTGGACGCCCGCAGCGAAGCTAAAGCAGCGGTGGGTTCGGTACCGAGCGTCCGACTCCAAATACAGGGTGTGTTTTCCGGCACCACTCGAGCTTGGGATGCGATTGACATCGATTTCTTTCCGAGCAATGCGGCGTACGAAGCTTTAGTCGCGGATGAAACCCGACAGCAAGCACTCTTCCATCGAGAGGCGGCCTTGGCGGGAAGCTATTCGCTGATCACTTACCCAACATTGAATATTGTTCCTGGCGTACCGGAGGGCAATGATAACGGCGGCGCTGACATTGGCTCACTGCCAGTCACCGAAATGGGCGTAGGCCAGGTATGTATGTCCGATGCGGACTGCGTCGGAATAGGTACCTGTATCAATAGCGGAATAGGCGCCGGCTTCTGTACCCGCCAGTGCGGCGCCGGTGAATGCGGCAGTCCTTACACCTGCTGCGGCTCCTGCGCCGCAGCGGTGGCGGCTCAACTTCCCTTTATCGGCTCAGCTTGCCTGCCACCGGACGCGGCGGCTCAACTGGGATCTGCGCCGGCCTCTTGTTCATGTCAGTAACGCGGAGTTACGAGCATCAGCTCTAGTCGCGGTTGCCTCCCGACAGTCCCTTTACAGGCTCAATACTGACTCACTAGTCACTCACTGTTCACTCTACTGTTTGTTAGAGGTGCCCCAGCGGCACCTTTATCCCTGAACAGTCTTCCGCTGCATGGGGCTTTCCTTTACCGGTGAAAGTCTTATTTCAGTTCATCGAAGAACTATCAAGGTTGATGATTTTCTTGAGAACCACTGGTCCGTAGACTTTCGACGATCAGTGTTCGTTCGATCCGCAGCAGGGTTCAGGCACGCGCCTTAGCAAACCCGGTTAAGGATCCGATCAGGTACTCACCAATGATGCTTCGGAAATCACCTTATCTTTGCCTCGCTTTCCTTTTGTCGGGGTTGCCTTGCGCGCTCATTGCAGCGGAACGCTATGACTTTGAATTAGTCCCAAAAACCAGCGAATTGGGTTCATCGTTACGCTTTTATGCGGACAGCTTCGCCGAGCGCAGAAAGGATCCAGACGCAAACGCCTTCTACCAACAAATCGAGGCGAGCTTCGAACGGATCAGCAAACGTTACACGGAGCAATACGATTACAGTTTCTCTAACTCAATTCTTCCACGCGTAAGACGAGAGGATGGCACCCAGTTCTTTCCGGTGCTCACGATCGACAAGTTCGACCCTTTGCGTGTACCGCCCACTATGGCGTCTATTCAAGGCCCGCATTTATCCGACGGCGGTCAGGGTCGAGGCTATGCGAACGCCTATGTGCTAAACGGCGAGTTCTTCGGCCCGGTCTTGCGGAGTGTAGAGCGGACGGAACAAGCCAGAGAACATTTGTTTCGCCGCTACAGTGATCTCGCAGTTGCAAATGCAGTTACCCATACAGCTGCCGTGTCTCAATGTTCACAGGACCTGTGGCCCCAAAAACGATCGGCCACGATGCCTACGACCGGTTTCCCCACAGTCAAATACACATTCCTGAATACCATAGCGCGCGCTCAAGCGATGGACCTCTGGAACGGGCCAGAAGGATTTTTCGACAAGAGTTCCTACGCACGCGTCTCGGCAATTGCGGACACCATCGCCCGCATGGAGTTCGATCCCTACGTGAGCGACGAAGTTGAGGAATTGGCGAAAATCTGGTTGGGCGCGTATAGCCTAGAATCAGGATTTGTCGATGGGACGAACTTCGTCGACGGGTCCATGGAAATCGCTAAAGCTCCGCTCAGCCCGATCGAAATGCTGATGGTCGCTAGGGGTGTGCCGACCGATTACTACCGTATTGGACGCCCAGTAAACATGCTGGCTGCGTTCGACCTGGCTGAAACCTGCCGCCTCGCGCCCCGCTCCGCGAGCGATGTGGTTGATAACCTAGCGCTGGCATTTACCTCTTTCGAAGACCGGTTCGGTGGCTTCAAAGAATACATCACCTTCAGACATCGGGACCTAGCCGTTGTTGCGCAGCAAATCCGGATAACCCTCCCTTTCATGGCCGCCCAATTTCAAGGAAAACCGTCCAGTATCTACGGTGGTACTTTTCTAGACGCTGCGAACTGGGAGAAAACCCTGTTCCCCGAAGGAGGCGGCTGTAAGGTAATAGACTTATCCGCCACAGAAAATGGGTATGAATGGACAGAGACGCTCCATCCCTTCGGTGTCCGGTGCTATCGGGTTAGCTGGTCGCACGATGAGGTAAGACCCATCAACATTTCTGTTAACGTGCTCAATGCTAAGGGTGAGGAGTTAGAAGCGCTTGAGAGCATCGTTCTTTACCAGGACTTCCAGCGCAGAGACGGAGCCCTCACCCGCGAATACAAGGAACGTGCGTCGGGGCCAAGCACAGCGGCTACCTTGAGCTACTACATTACGACCGAGTCAAAGTATCCGAAAGACTGGGAGCGGAACCAGAAAGAGACTTACATTTACTTTCACAACATCGCCAAAAATTTTGTGGACAGTCGGGAGCTGATCGCTGAGTTCTCGGTGGTGTCGCCAAATACCCGCACTAAGATAGACGCGGTCGATATTGTCAAAGGCAAAAGTCGTAAAGACCCGCCAAAAGAAGTGCGCGCCCCGAGCTTGCCCAATCCCTTATATACCCCCGCGTCTTTCGATCTTGAAACACTAGAAGACGACCGAGATCCGAAACTGACCATCACCTTTACCCATACGAAAGGGATGGAGGCGCTTTATGAGGAGTACGCTAAGGTCACCTCCGACACGATGAATACCGTTGAGAGCAACGGCATGCTCGCAAGCCGTTTCGCGGAGGAGTATCTGGACAACCGAGTTGGAAACCTATCCAACCTCGCCGCAGAAATGCGCAAGATCACTGAAAACGCCCTCAACAATAGTTTCAATGAGACGATTAACGTGATCATCGAGGCGCCTGCACCGGCGTTTGGCTACACCGGCGCGCTAAACGACGTACTGATCTCAGTCAACTGGTCAGACAAAGAAGGCAAGCCCTACGATGCCGAGTCAATCGGGCCGGAAGATCTCTCACCCAGCGAGCACGCTACAAAGTATCTCAACAACGGTACGCTCAACATCCTGGAATTCAGTCCGCAGATTTTCGTCGCTGAGTTCTCGGGCCGCTTGACCGATGAGCCGATACTCCCCCCAATGGGCCCGCCGATAAAACACTTGGATCGGGTGGTAACAGGATCCGCTTCCGGAACCATTGTCATATCTAACCTGAGCCTCCAGACCGCAGGGGATCGTGAACTCGATCAGGAGTACTTTTTCAATCGGCAGCAAGCTGGCCTTGATCTAATTGAGCGCGTCAGCAAATCGCCGAGCAAGAACCCAAATGAGGACAACGACAGCGATGAGTTCGAAGATTCAAGCGGAGGCTCGAGATCGGGGAATTCAGGCTCGGGAAGCCTTGGCATAGCCAACAGATTCGCAGCTAGTGCGCCCGCCTGTGATTGTTCTTGCGATGCTTATTGGTCTTCGAAGAACCGTGGAGATAGCTGTCTCAGATCCTGTCAGGAAGACTTCAAGATATGCCGTACGGAACAGCCGTCGGCGAACGCAAGCAGGATTGAAGCTAACAGAGAAGCGATCGATTACTATTGGAAGTATATGGGCGTATCCACCGAAGAAGCGCAGCAAGTCTCGATGGATAAAATAAAAAACATGTTGCCCAGTGAATTGGAGACTCTGTTGGACACGATCGAAATGATGGGCGGCCCCAAAAAGCAGTAGGGATATAAAAAAGTCTTAGATGTTGAATTTTCTTTCTAAAGGCTGGGTGCTGATCACTCTATTCTTCGCGATGCTAGCCATCGGTTTCTCGTTCAGCATCGTCACACCGGCTGTAGGAGGTGTGCTGCTCGACACGCTCGTTACGGGCGCAGAAACAATTGCGCAGGTTAACGAAATGAATGCGGAGCAAAAGCGCATACACCTGCTTGCGACGCTTCTGATCGATTCGGTTTATCCACTCGCCTATGGCGGCTTGCTGTTGGGTCTCATATGGCGCTTTGCCGGATCACGCCGCAGCTGGTGTATCGTCCCGCCGATGGCGGTCATGGTGGTCGATTTCGGAGAGAATCTAGTTCAGGTATTTGCGTTGACGGGTAATACCGCTCTCGTCAGCCTCAAAGACCTGCTGACGCCGGCGAAGTTTGGTCTCTTTGCGCGTGCGGTTGTCTTAGTGCTCGTAAGCCTACTTTTAGCGGCAGTGGCTAAGTTAAGGGGCGCGAAGTAAG